>DLZQ01000066.1:30937-35576 GCA_003447295.1 Lachnospiraceae bacterium | reverse complement strand
TCCATCAAAAATATCAAAGTAAAAACTGAAGGGTACCGGCAATGCTACCGGAACCAGAAGCTTCAACAGCTCCATGATAACGAATGCTCCCAAAACGTTACCAAACAATCGCATACACAAAGACAGGGGCTTGATGAACACCTCCAGGATATTGATGGGTGTTACGATCGCGATAGGCTCGGTGAAGCTCTTGATCCATCCGCCCACGCCTTTTTTGCGGATGCCTGCTGCTTCCACCAAGATGATACTCATCAGTGCCAGTGCCGCCGTTACGTTCAGATCCTTGGTCGGGGGCTTCATGCCGAACAATCCGATGATATTGGATATGCCCAGGTATAACAGTACACTTACCAGATACGGTACATACCGTTTCCCTTCCTCTCCGATCATTCCCGTAACAATGCCTTCCAGCTTCGTCACGATCGTCTCTGCCACCAGCTGTCGTCTGCTGACATTGTGTACTTTGAGGTTGCTTGTAAGGATGATCGACAAGATCAGAATGACTGCCATGACTACCCATGTGATCACTACTGATTCCGCAATATCCAGCTGTACTCCGCCGATCAGGGGAATACCTGCCGGAAGCTTGATCGAAAACGCCGTATCACAGTTCAGTTCTTTGAGCAGTTCTGATGCCAATTCCTCCATAATACCACTTCCTTTCCGTAAACATCCCTGAAGGAGTTTCCACTCCCTCATGGTCGTTGCTATTTTACTCCTATTTATAAAAATGCGTAAGATACATTTTTGCTAATTTGTCCTATGCAAAAATCAAAAGTTATGGCATATATTAACTATAAAAAAATGAGGTATCAGAAAATCATATGACAAAATTAGTCATTTTGGGACGTAAGAATCAGACGGGCAATTACGAGACCTTTTTTCGGAAGCTTCCCGCCAGAACCGTGACAACCTTAGTCCCCGGGGAAGTCATCTCCTGCGACGCTCTGATCCTGCCGGGCGGCGGAGATATCACTCCTGCTTTTTTCGGTGAAAAAAACAAAGGTTCCCGCACTGTTGACACCGAACTGGACATCCTGCAATTCCAGGCTCTCGACATAGCGATCGCCGCCGGAATCCCTGTCATCGGGATCTGCAAGGGCATGCAGGTCATCAATGTTGCCTTCGGGGGCACGATTCTGCAGGATATGCCTGTAGATCAACTACACAGTATGCCTTCCGGTGATGCCTTCCATTCCTCCATTATGACGGAGGATTCCCGTCTTTTCAAGTATTTTCCTGTCAAAATGCGCGTCAACAGTGCCCACCACCAACGGATCAATCGCTTAGGTCAGCACCTTAAGATCATCCAGGTCTGCCCCGACGATGGCTGCCCCGAAGCTTTGGAGCATGACGCGCTGCCGATCCTTGGGTTACAATGGCATCCGGAGAGGCTGCCGGATCCGGCCGGACTTCCTCTGCTTTCCCTGCTCGCTTCGTATTTTTAAATCTATGTCGTGTTTTTTTGGTGGCTGTCAGTTCTTCCTTCACCTTGCACCTGGCTATCTCAAACAGCGAACGAATGATCCCACGCAGCATCTCGGCTGTCTGATCGTCCACTTCCTTCAATGCGGTAACTACCGCATTCATACTCTTTTTCCAATCTGCGGTAAATGTGATCAGATCGTCCGCCTGTGATGCGGAGATCACCTGATAAAGTGTGTCTACAAAGGTACGGACCTGCTCCTCATTCAGGGACAGGATCCATTCATTTAAAGCCTCATTCATGATCCTCTGGCTCTCATAGATATCGCCCACATCCACGAAATGATCATCCTTCACCAGCCAGGAGAACGGATCATGCTGCAGCAGACCATGGCTTTTACTTTCCACTACGCGGTAATGAATATCCCTCTCGAAGATCATCCCGATCATAGAAGAATGCGGAAGCAGCTTTACCACCTTGTCTTCTATCGCATTATAATGACATTCCTTCAGCACCTCCGGCCGGAATCCCGGTCCGTCCAGACTGTAAATCTTCTGAATACGCTTCTGTACAAAGGGCGCACATTTCATGGCACTGTACACCGCCAGGTTGCCACCCTTGGAATGTCCTCCGATATAAAAGGGCTGATGCAGCCATCCGGTGACCATATTTACATATTTGACACTATATTCCTGCCCCGGTACCGGATTCAGGAATGCCATATTGAAGTCTTCCTTCCATCCCACAATAGTCTCATCCGTGCCGCGGAATGCCAAAAACAGCGTTCCATCATCCAGGATAAAGGTAATCGCAGAGAACTGGGTCTCCCACTCCTTTTCCACCAGATTGATATAACAATTCAGCTTCATATTCCGGAAGCGTCTGCCGCTAAGCAGCCCTTCAAACAGTGCCCGGTTCTCCTTTTCAAAACGCACATCTCCGAACAGCTGCTCCACATCCGGCCGTTTGGCGATCTCCACAAGCGTCACGGAGGGACCGTTGTGACGCACGTCACTGACCATTCCGTCGAACTTCAGATAAGAGAGCTGGCATAAGGCCAGACTGTCCACATCATTCAGAGGCTTTTCTCGAAATGGAATATCTCCGTATTTTTTTAAATATTCTATTACCGTTCCCGCCATATACCGCTCCTTTCCGCGAGGAACTTTCCTTGCGTATTTTTCCGGATTGTGTTACGTTTTATACTGTCAGTAGAAAACATTAAGAAGGTGATCTGCCATGTCCACGAACCATTCCAAACAATTTTCCAGAGATTGCATGGTGCAGGCTTTGATACAGCTGCTTCAGACAAAATCTCTGTCCAATATTACCATCTCAGAGCTGACCGAGCGGGCCGGAGTCTCCCGTATGACTTATTACCGCAATTACAACTCCATGGACGAGATCTTCAGCAGTTATCTGAAGGATCTGATAGATGCCTACCGTGAGGATGTCTCTGGCTGGCCGGATAAAGGCAATTACAACGACTACCGCAATATGCTGCACTGCTATGAATACTTTGATCATTACAGAGAATTCATTGCCTGCCTGGTGAACACAGGACTGGGGCATCTGCTGCTGCAGGCCCTGGACAGTTATATCCTCGATACCTATTATACGGAAGATAAAGGCCGGGATTTCTATTACACACTTCGTGCGTTCTCCGGTTCCCTCTACAATATCTACGTCACCTGGATCATGGAAAATTCCATGGAATCCGCTGAAGAGATCATATCCATTATCTGTAAGATCTATTCCTGATCATGATAACAGTCAGCAAAGGACTGCGCAAAAATACGCAGTCCCTTTTTATTTTATCTCTGATCCAACGGAACATATTCCAATTCCTGCATCACGCTCTTATAAGCGGGACGGATGATCTTATCCATATTGATCAATTCTTCAATACGATGCGCGCTCCATCCCACGATTCTTGCGATGGCAAAAATCGGTGTATATAATTCCAGTGGGATCTCCAGCATGCTGTATACGAATCCGCTGTAAAAATCCACATTGGCGCTGACGCCCTTATAGATCCTGGACTTCTGGGAAATGACTTCCGGTGCCATCCGTTCGATCATGGAATACAACGCGAAATCTTTATCCCTGCCCTTGGCTACCGCCAGCTTTTCTACGAAGCTCTTAAATACCTGGGCTCTGGGATCAGACAGGGAATAGACAGCATGCCCCATACCATAGATCAGTCCCTTGCCGTCAAAAGCTTCCTTGTTCAGAATCTTGTTCAGATAAGCTCTTACCGCATCTTCATCGGTCCAGTCGGACACATGGGCTTCGATATCCCGCATCATCTCTACGACCTTGATATTGGCACCACCATGCTTGGGTCCCTTCAGAGAAGAAAGCGCTGCTGCCACTACGGAATATGTATCGGATCCGGAAGAGGTTACGACTCTGGTAGTGAAGGTGGAGTTATTACCGCCGCCGTGCTCCATATGCAGCACCAGTGCGGTATCCAGTACTTTGGCCTCCAGCTCGGTATATTGTTTGTCGGGACGAAGCATCATCAGCAGATTCTCTGCTGTGGAAAGCTTCTTCTGCGGACGATGTATGTACATACTCTCATCATTGGAATAGTGATTATATGCATGGTAGCCGTAGACTGCCAGCATAGGGAACACAGCGATCAGTCCCAGACACTGTCTTAATACATTTTCAATGGAAGTATCGCTGCAATTTTTATCATAGGAAGCCAGGGTCAGAACACTCCTGGTCAGGGAATTCATGATGTCACTGCTGGGAGCTTTCATGATGACATCTCTGGTGAAGTTGGTAGGCAAAGTTCTGCTGGATGCCAGAATATCGTTAAAATGCTTCAGTTCGTCACGATTCGGCAGCTTACCGAACAAAAGTAAATAAGCCACTTCTTCGAATCCGAAATGATCCCCGCGGAATCCGTTGACCAGTTCGATACAGTCATAACCGCGATACCACAGCTTACCTTCACAGGGTATCTTTTTGCCATCCTCCATTTTGAAGGATTCGATCCGGGAGATATTGGTAAGGCCTGCGACTACGCCGTTACCGTTCTTATCACGCAACCCCCTCTGCACGCCATACTCATCGAACATCTGGGGTTCCAATCTATCTGCCGCTCTGCACAGGCCGGCATGTTCCAACATATACTCTTCGTTCTTCTTCATCCAAATACCTTCCTTTCCCTCACATTTATATATATGATACCAGGGTCAAAAG
>DLZQ01000066.1:6011-30678 GCA_003447295.1 Lachnospiraceae bacterium | reverse complement strand
GAAAGACCTTAGGACCCGCCCCGATATGCGAATATTGGGTAGGATTGTGAGAGTGCGTAGCACGGAACAATCCGTAGGCATCAAAGTCGGGGGCTTTTGACCCCGACATCATATATACTTATTTATCATAACTTTTCAGAAACTACCATGTCAATTAAGAAAGTATAAAATATTCTTTGTATTCTCTTTGATCTTCTCGGACAGGTCAGCGTATTTAATGAGTTCTTCCTCTGTGAAGCCGGCGAATCTGGCAGCATCATAATCTCTCTGTGCCATCTTTAGTTCTTTCATAATGGCATCCGCTGCCGGAAGAATCGTCGCGGCGATCCTGCCTCCCCGTTCCTTCCGCTTCGTTTCTGCCATCTCCGCTGTCTTCATTTTATTTTTTCCGGTCGTCTTATCTTTTTTGGATGGCTTGGGTTCCTTCACCTCTTCTACTTTCAGGAAGCCCTTCATGGTCAGACGCTGCAATCCGCTGGTCAGATTCGTCCGTGAGATTCCCGCGAAATCCGCCAGTTCCCGTCTGCTGTCCCATTCATGCTTTTCACACAGGCACAAAAGCAGACGCACATCTATGACCTTCAGATCTCCTTTTAATGCCACCGGCTCCAGATAATGTTCTAATAATTTTCTCTTACGGTAATCCTCTCCCGCCAGTCCTTCCGCCTGTAAGATCTCCGTATTGACAAAGACTCTCTCGTCTCCCAGCTTCTTGGAACCGGGCAAGATCGAAGGCGGAACGGTTCCATCCCCCGCAGCATCGATAAAGAAACGGTACACCTGCAGACGATTCTTCTCATAATCTTCCTCTTCCAGAACATGCTTGTAGAAGTTATTGTAGTACTCAAATACATTCAACTTCATCTTCACAGTCTTCGAGATATTAATGCCCTGACTGGCAAGAGAGCCTTTCCGCTTCACATAATAATAGATGGGTGCATGCAGGGCATAGAATACTTTCGCATAGCGGATATATTCCAGATTGAACATAAAATCCTCGCACCAGTTGATATCCGTATCCATGCGTAAATTATGCTCTTCCACAATATCCCTGCGGTACAGCTTGTTCCACAACACACCGTAGTAAAAATCCGCCGGGTTCTCCATCATATGTGCTGCGAACTCTTCTCTGGTGAGCACGCCCTCCTCTTCGATGTCTCCCTTGGGGGACAGACGCTCTCCTACCACGCGGTAAAAGTCGGAAATGACCATATCACAGCCGTACTCCTCCGCTGCCCGCACGAACAGTCTGGTGGCATCCGGTGTGATCCAGTCGTCACTGTCGAGGAACTGTAAATATTTTCCCCGGGCACGGTCAAGCGCCCGGTTCCTGCTGTCGGAGACTCCGGTGTTCTCCTTTTGGATCACAATGACTCTGGGATCTTGGTCTCCGTATTCTTCACATATGTCGCCGGAAGCATCCGTACTGCCATCATTGACCAGCAGCAGTTCAAAATCCGTGTATTCCTGGTTCAAAATGCTGTCGACACAGCGTCGTAAATAGTTCTCCGCATTGTATATCGGAACAATGATGCTTACCATTGGCCGCATAAGTTCATCCTCTCCAAAAATCACTTCATAAACGATTTCTTCACTTTTCAAGCTTACGAAATCTTAATCAGTTCATAGTCTCTGCTGCCGATGCCGATCTTCTCCGCATGCTCCAGGCAGGTCTTGTACTCCGCATTGGGAGTGGTATTTTCAAAATGATCATGGTGATCGCAAAAGCCCTCTTTTGCCATAGCATCCGCCAGCTGGCTGTTCGGCAGCGGTGTCTGCTTCAGGCAGGCATCCACGCAGGCCTGATCCAGCGCCAGTGGATCAAAGGATGCAAACATACCGATATTAGGCAGAATAGGGGCATCGTTCTCGCAGTGGCAGTCACAGTTTGGAGACACATCCACTACCAGAGAAATATGGAAATTCGGTCTGCCGTCCACGACAGCCTTCGCATATTCTGCCATCCGGCAGTTGAAATCCTTCGTTGCCGCAGCATCGCCGCTGTGGATCGCATCAAAATTGCAGGCGCCGATGCAGCGTCCGCAGCCCAGACATTTTTCATGATCAATGTGCATCTTATGTGTGGTCTCATCATATACCAGTCCATCATTGGCACATTCCTTCATGCAGCGCTTACAGCCCCGGCACAGACTCTCGTTGATCTCCGGCTTGCCCTGGGCATGCTGCTCCATTTTGCCCGCTCTGGAACCGCAGCCCATACCGATATTTTTAATAGCACCGCCAAAGCCCGCCGTCTCATGTCCTTTGAAATGATTCAGGGAAATAAACACATCCGCATCCATGATGGCACGACCGATCTTCGCATTCTTCACATATTCGCCGCCTTCTACCGGTACCTCGATGTCATCCGTTCCCTTCAGTCCATCGCCGATGATCACAGGGCACCCTACTGTCAGGGGTGTGAAGCCATTCTCCCAGGCACAATACATATGCTCGATGGCATTCTTACGGCTGCCGGGATACAGGGTGTTGCAATCGGTCAAAAAAGGCACACCGCCCAGCTCCTTTACCACATCCGCTACTGCTTTCGCATAATTCGGGCGTAAGAAGCCCAGGTTGCCCAGCTCTCCGAAGTGCAGCTTGATTGCAACAAATTTGTGATCCATATCAATATTCTGAATCCCCGCCGCCTTCATCAGACGCTTTAACTTACTGGGAAGACCCTCTCCCAGACGGGTCCTGAAATCTGTAAAATATACCTTTGATTTTTCCATTGATTTATCCTCCGTGCAAAAAAGATACTACGATTATAACATATCTTTTCCGCTTTTTGAGAATTTTTTTGCATTCTCCACAAACCGCTTTGCGAATTCCGGGCAGGAGGGATAGTAGAGGTGGGGGAAGCCATACCAGTGATTCTCTCCCACATGAATGCAGGGATAATTTCGTCCGGTGGCGGGTTTGGTAGCGATGCAGTCTGCGCCGTTGTCCTCACTGTCATAATAGTGGAATTCGTGGGCACTGATGCGGCTGCCACGAGGCATAAAATGTCCGCTGTTCTCTTCCAGTTCGATGTATCCGAAACGCACCAGATGTCCGGTATCGAAACATTTTCCGGGCAGGACTCCCGCCATGGGATAGGAATGTCCTTCCCGGTCCGTCAGGGTCGTATGCAGGTATAGAAAACCACCGCACTCTGCCACTGTGGGCAGACCGTCTGCAACTGCCTCCCGGATCGCTGTGCGCATGGCATCGTTCTCACTTAACTGCCCGGCATACAGTTCCGGATATCCGCCCCCCAGTAACAATCCATGGATATTTTCCGGCAATGCGTTGTCATGCAGCGGGGAAAAGTACACCGGTTCCGCGCCCGCCTGTTCCAGCAGTCGCAGGTTCTCTTCGTAATAAAAACAAAAGGCTTCATCCCGGGCTACGGCGATCCGTGGGTGTATTGCTTCGCCGTTTTCCGTGGTGTCCGGTTTTTCTGCTGTGTCGTCACTTAATTTTCTTTCCGATCCGGAATCCTCCACTAACTCCGCTTCCTCTGCGATCTGCAACAGTTTTGAAATGTCTGCGGTCTCCCGTAATCTCTCTGCCGCCATACGGATCTGTTCCTGCAAGCCTTCCAGTTCTCCCGGCATGCACAATCCTAAATGTCTGCCGGCGATCTGCAGGTCCTTATTTTCCGGGAAATACCCCAGTACCGCAATGCCCAGTTCCTCTTCTGCCAGGGGCTTCAGTATCTCGTAATAGGCCGCATACATCCGGTTGAAGATCACGCCCCGGATCAGCTGTGCCTTATCGTAAGCCAGAAAACCGGCGATCAGAGGGATCACCGATCTCCCCATGCCTTTTGCATCCACCACCAGTATGATGGGGGTTTGCGTCACCTTTGCCAGATGATAGGAGGAGCCTTCCTCACGGATGCCGCCCAGCCCGTCATACAATCCCATGACGCCTTCCATGACCACAAGCTCGCCTTCTCTGCGATCCTTCAAAAACAGCTTACGGGTGCCCTCTTCTCCGGTAAAAAAGGTATCCAGATTCCTGGCAGGAATCCCCAGCACCTGTCTGTGGAACATAGGATCAATATAATCCGGACCGCATTTGCAGGAAGAAATATCCTCTCCGTCTTCTTTAAAAATCTGCAATAATCCACAGGTGATCGTAGTCTTGCCGCTGCCGCTCTTCGGTGCGGCGATCATGATGCGGCGTATCTTCTTTTTCTGTGCTCCGGTCATCTCTGTACTTCTCCATTCTTACCGTTTCCGGTCTCCTCTGCGCCCGGTTTTGTTTTCTTCAAATTATCCATAGGATCCGTTCCTGTCTCCCGAAACGTAAACGAACAGATCCATACCGGATTTTCCGCCTGGGGCAGATGATAGCTTAAAAGCTTCTTCACCCGGCTTACCTGCATCTGCAGGATCTCCTCTTCTTCCACCGGAAAAGTATCCAGCACTTCCTTAAGTTCTGCAATGGTCTCCATGCTGATGGCATTGATCACAATACGCATATGGGGATTCTTCCGGTACAAGACCTGTAAAATACCTATCAATCTGCCGCCGCTGCCGCCGATAAAGGCATGGGTCGGCACAGGTAATTCCTCCAGTCCCTCCGGTGCCGGGGCCTCGATGATCTGTATATTATCCATGTGAAACTGTGCTCTGTTCTTCCGAAGCAGTTCCACCGCCTCCGGCTTTCTCTCAATGGCATAGACCTGCACCCGTCCGGGCACCCCGGCGATCTCTATGGCGACGGATCCGGTACCGCTGCCGATGTCATAGACCACGGCGTTTTGTGTCAGATGCAGCTTGCAGATACTGACTTCCCGGACTTCTTCTTTTGTCATTGGCGTTCTGCGGAGCTTTCCCTCGTTTTCCGAAGCATCCCGCAGGAAACAGATGTCGGCTCTTCCATGGGTCAGGCGTTCCGGTTGCCAGTGAGGATTGCGGATCAGGCAGGTATACAGCCCTTCCTCTGTAATTTCCTCACACTGCCCGGGTGTCAGGATCCGGATGCTTTCCTCCGGATAGGACATCTGATATCCCACGATCACCTCACAGTCTGTCAGCCCTGCTTCTGCAAGCAGACGTCCGATCTTACGGATGTCCTCACTTCCTGAGGTCAGTAAAAATACCTTCTCATGGCTCTCCACCGTTGCCGAAAGCCGGTTCAGCTTCTTACCGTGCATGCTCAAAATGGCGGCATCTTCATAACTTTCTCCCACCCGGGCTGCCAGAGTGACCACGGAAGAAATTCCCGGCAGAATCCGAACTTCTGCGTTCAACGCTCCTGTGGCAACGGCTTCCTGCAAGGCCATATACAGCTTCCTGCATCCGCTGTAAAATCCGGTATCCCCGGAAAACAGAACCGTTATCTGAAGGGAATCCTTCTGTGCTGTGATCCCGTTTTTCTGTAATTGCTCCAGATACGGCAGAATCTGCTCCGTCATGTAGTAGGGTCTTTTTTCTATTTTGGCAGAATATCTTTCGATCATGCGCTCTGCACCCAGCAGGATATCTGCAGTTTCGATCGCATGCTGCACTTCTTGTGTCTGACCGTCTTTGCTGCCCATGCCGATTCCGGCGAGGCAGATCTCCATACTGCCCTGCCCGGAGAGCTTACAGTTACAGAGCTGTTCCAGTTTTCCACAGATTTCCGCAAAAGAATACGTATCCACAGCCTTCTTGGCAGGCTGTATCACATACACCGGAATTCCCAGTATTTTCGCAGCTTCCAGTTTTTCCTGGTACCCTCCGGTGCGTCCGCTGTTCTTCGTGACCATGTGGCGGATATCGTATTGCTTCAGGATAGCGGCATTCATCTCTGTGGAAAAAGGTCCCTGCAATGCCAGGATCTGTCTGCCTTTGATTCCCTGCTCCATGCACAGTTCCAGGCTCTCTCTGCCCGGAAGGATCCGCACATACAGGCGGTCATGCAGTCTGCCGGAGGCACAATACGTCGCCAGTTCCTTGCTCCCTGTGGTCAGCAGAATATTACCCTCTGTATTCTCCAGCGCTTTGGCACAGTCAGCATTACTTTCAAAATACCGGATACTTACGGCAGGATCCTCTGCTTCCGGAGTCTCCGAAATTTCCCGTTCCAGACGCAGGTAAATGGGAGACTGTGTTTTCACAGCGTCCCGTATGTTCTCTGTAACGACCCGGGCATAAGGGTGGGTGGCATCCACTACGATCTCATAGCCCTCGTTACGCAGAAATTCTTCCATCTGCTGCCGGTCCATTCTGCCACGGTGAAGAGATACAAGGGGCTGCCCCTTTGTCTCTGCCGCCTCTATGCCTTTTGTCTGTTCCCGCATCACGATCTCACCATATTCCGTTGCCACGCATACGGTATGCGCGATTCCGG
The DNA here is from genome assembly GCA_003447295.1 of Lachnospiraceae bacterium. Taxonomy (GTDB): domain Bacteria; phylum Bacillota; class Clostridia; order Lachnospirales; family Lachnospiraceae; genus Acetatifactor; species Acetatifactor hominis. The sequence goes on along the minus strand of DLZQ01000066.1, from coordinate 24,348 downwards.
CATCTGCCAGGATTTCCGACAGCCGCCGTCCTTCTGTGGTTCCTGCAAAAATTACTATTTTTTTCATCCTGCTCTCCATTCCGCAGCCGATTCCTCTCAAAGAGAACTTAATGTATGTTATTCTCCACATGATATCCGCGCTTTGTGATCAGCTTGTCCCTAAGGATCTCCGTCTCCGAATTGCCAATAAATACCGTGGTGAACATATTGACTTCCCGATCTCTTAATTCCCGCAGCGTACAGGTCACCGCCCGGGTGCCTTCTCTGCCGATGTTTTCCACATAGCCGCAGGGGCGCTCCCCTTCTATGGTTTCCAGTAAAATATCACAGGCCCTTTGCAGATAATCCTTTCGCCTGTGACTGGAAGGATTGTAAATTGCCATGGCAAAATCTCCCGTTGCTGCCGCCCGCAGTCTCTTTTCAATCTTCTCCCAGGGAGTCAACAGGTCACTTAAGCTGATCACACAGAAATCATGGTTTAAGGGTGCTCCCAGTACCGCCGCCCCACTGCTTGCCGCTGTAATACCGGGGATCACGATCAGTTCCGTCTGAGGATATTCTTCTCCCAGCTCATACATCAGCGATGCCAGACCGTAGATACCGGCATCGCCGCTGCAGATAAGTGCCACCCGCTTCCCGGCTTCCGCCTCCCTAAAACACAGTTCGCAGCGTTCTGTCTCCTGCCTCATGGGGGTGGTCAGCAGTTTTTTCCCGTCGAACCGTTCTCCCAGTAATTTGACATATACGGTATAACCCACGATCACATCTGCCTGCTCCAGCGCAGCAACGGCTTCCCCTGTCATCATTTCTTCCCTGCCGGGACCTATTCCCACGATATAGATTCTATTACTCATCTGATTTTCCTCTCTCCATCATAGGCAAGCCACGCCCAGCTTCTCTCACTCTTCCATCCACTGTAGGTTTTGCATGGCTCTCTCCGCAATTGCCGCCGTCATACCATCCTGCGCCTGCTTGCCTAAGAGTATCCATCCGCCTGTCCCGGCTGCTTTCAGGGCGGCGCGCTCGCATACATTGTCCACGCCCACCTGTGCCTTTACGAACTCGGAACTGTGAAATTCTCCCGGCACCGCCTGTAATTCCTGTGCTGTATAAGTTCTAAACGGTATCCTGTATTTTTCACTGAATTCCAGCAGGCATCGTTCCTCTTTTTTCACGTCAATAGAAGCTAATGCTGCGATCTGCTCTATGACAATGCCCTGTTCTTCCAGTATTTTTTGTAAAAATAAATCCAGCTTTGTGCTGTCCGTATCCCTCTTGCAGCCCACGCCCAGAATATATTTTTTCGGCTGCAGCAAGAGTTCTGCTGCCTCTTTTCGAAATATTTCTTCCATGCCGTCCGCAATCAGGACATCCACTTTTTCCGTAGGAGGATACGCGCACAGCCGGATCCCTGGCGGAATGGTCTCATCCACTGCCAGATACCCTGTTGGTACGGACATGGTAATTTCCTCGCCCGCCAGTACTTTTGCCGACACTTTGGCGATCCCCTCCCGGTTGCAGATCCGCAGATCATTCCTTTTGGCAAAGATATCTACTGCGAAACTGTCATGTAAGTCTGTGGCTGTGGTGATCACCGGGATGGCACCCAATACTCCCGCCAGGCGGACCGCCAGTTCGTTGGCTCCACCCACATGTCCGGACAACAAGGGGATCACGTACTTTCCCATTTCGTCTGCCACCAGTACCGGACTGTCGTGCAGTTTATCCGTGATCCAGGGGGCAATGGCACGGACCGCGATCCCACTGGCACCGATAAAGACCAGTGCATGGTGAGCCGCCATCTGCTCACCGGTCCAGGCTGACACGCTCTCCTGTACCGCTATTGTATCCCCGGTATTATCTGTCGGTACGTTACTGTCTTTGTTCGGAATTCCCCCGAATGTCTGCGTTGTAACGTCCCCACTGTTTTTCGCTGTCTGCACTGTCTTTTTTCGGGAGCATTTGGTATATAGGATAACCGTCTCATTTTCCCCGTTCATGCTCTCACGGATCCGCTCCGCCAGCTGTTTTCCTGTTTTCGTAAAGCTGATCACACTAATCTTCACGCCGTTCCTCCTGCGTTTTCTTAGCCTGTGCGGCACCGCATTTTGCCTGACGGAACTCTGTGGAGAAATCCGCCGCATACAGTCTCGACTTCTGATAATTTCCATGAGTGATAACATCCCCCACCAGTACCAGCGCTGTCTTTTTGATGCCGTGTTCTTCCGCTACCTGTACCAGTGTCTCCACCGTACAGATATAAGCCTCTTCCTCCGGCCAGGTTGCCTTGTAGACAAGGGCTGCGGGGGTGTCCGGCGCATAACCGCCCACGATCAGTCTGCGGCTCAGCTCCCGCAGCATTCCCGTGCTTAAATAGATCGCCATGGAAGCCTGATGGGCTGCCAGACTTTCGATACTCTCCTTCTGCGGTACTCCGGTCCGTCCTTCCATACGGGTGATGATCAGAGTCTGGGAGACACCGGGCAGGGTATATTCCAGATTTAACGATGCCGCCGCACCGAAGCAGGCACTGACTCCCGGACAGCTCTCATAAGGGATTCCCAGCTCGTCCAGTGCATCCATCTGCTCCCGCACCGCACCATAGATGCTGGGTTCTCCGGTGTGCAGACGCACCAGCATTTTTCCCTGCGTCTGTGCCTCCTGCATGAGCTTAATCACTTCTTCTAAGGTCAGGCGCGCGCTGTTATGAATCTCACAACCAGCTCTGGCATATTCTAACAACTCCGGATTCACCAGCGATCCCGCATAGATGATGACATCCGCCTGTTGCAGCATGTGCATGCCCCGCACCGTGATCAGATCTGCTGCTCCGCTTCCTGCGCCAACAAAGTAAACCATTCCTCTGCCTCCTTACTTTTCGCCAATGCTCCGAAATCATTGGCATACATGATACTTTCGATCTCAAGCTTTCCCTGCGCCCGCTTCTCCAGATAAAATAAAATACGCTCCATGGCATAATCCATGACTTCCTGTCTCCTGCCGCACTCGTCCAGGATCCGCACGGCTTCCTCTGTGGTGACACAGGACAGGAGCTTTGCAGCATCCACTGCCGCCACGCCGCATTTTACGGCAAATGCGCTCAATAGCTCCATCCGGCAGTCACCCTCCCTGGAATGGGTATTCATAATACCGCCCGCCACTTTGATGAGCTTTCCGATATGTCCCGCAAGAAGCAGACGTTTGAAGCCCTCTTCCACCGCCATATCGATCGTCAGGCCGATAAAGTTACTGCATTTTACACTTTTATCCAGATCATAGTGATAGGTATTTTTCAAAAAATCCAGTCCGTAATTACCCGGAGAGATTACCACGTCTTCTCTTCCCAGTGCCCGTTGCTGCCGCAGTTCCACGCGGATCGTATCCAAAATAGCCTGGGTACTCATGGGTTCCACGACACCGCTGGTACCAAGGATTGAAATGCCGCCCACGATGCCAAGTCTCGGATTAAATGTCCGCTCTGCCAGATGTTCGCCCTCCGGCACAGAAATCTCCACTGACAGGCTTCCACAATAATCCAGCACCTGACACACCTGTAATACTTCCCGTTCGATCATCTCTCTGGGAACGTGATTGATGGCGGCATTTCCCACGGGTTGATCCAGTCCCGGTTTCGTGACCCGTCCGACACCGAAGCCGCCGTCTATTACGATCTGTGCCTGCTCAGGCGCCCGCCCGGTTCCTGCCTTAGCGCCTAGGTCTTTTCCGGCTTCTCCTGCTTCCCTGCCTTCTTCCTGCAGAAACGAGACCTTCGCGCAGATCAGTGCCCCGGTGGTAATGTCGGGATCATCCCCGCCGTCCTTTTCCACGGCGCAGCTGACCTCCCGCTCCTTACGACAGATCCTAAGGATCTGTGCCGTATAGGGGATGCCTTTGGGTGTTTCTATGGTGATCTTAGTTTTCTCCCTGCCGGTCAACAGCATATAAGCGGCTGCCTTCGCCGCTGCTGCCGCGCAGCTTCCTGTGGTAAATCCATACCGCATGCCTGTTACCTCACTGTTACTTTTCCTGTTACTGTTCCTTACACCTTTCGGCTGCCTACGTTACTTCTACTTATTGTAGCTATGATCCCTCAGCTCATACAACAATGCATTGCATATGGCTGCTACCACGTTGCTGCCGCCCTTTCTTCCGCGGTTGATGATATAGGGCACCTCCGTCTGAAGGATCAGTTCCTTAGCAGCTTCCACATTCACGAATCCCACAGGAACCCCGATGACGAATGCCGGACGCCAGTCGCTCTCCTGCATCATCTCGTAAATCTGTATCAGTGCCGTAGGTGCATTTCCCACTGCGAAGATCACCGGTTTTTCCCGTTTGGATGCCAGCTCCATGCTGACCGCTGCCCGGGTCATTTTCCTCTCTTTTGCCATTGCTGCCACCTCTGCGTCTGCCATGTAACAATGCGCTTCGCCGCCAAAAGAAGCCAACACCTTTTTGTTGATCCCCGCCAGTGCCATATTCGTGTCCGTCACGATGTCCGCACCGTTTTTTATCAGGTTTTTGGCGATCTCCACTGCATTTCCCGAATAGGTCATCGTCTGCGCATAATCAAAATCCGCACTGGTATGGATCACCCGTCTGGTGATCATATCCTGCTCTGCGGGCAGGACAATTCCCCGCTCTGCCAGTTCCGCCGCAATGATTGCAAAGCTTCGCTTCTCGATCTCTTCCGGCAATACATATTCGATGTTCTTGTGCTCCCACTTTCCCATAGGTTTATTCTCCCGTAATCTATTTCACAATCTTTTTTCGCCTGGCCACCATCCTGCAGTGTTTTACGACAGGCACTGTTCAAGCTCGTCTAAGAGCATCCCATTCTCTTCATGCTTCTTCACCGCGATCCGGTAATAGCCCTCTCCCAGTCCCCGGAAATTTTCACAGTTGCGGATCAGGATGCCTTTTGCAAGCAATCTGTCATAGATGGGCTGTGTGGTGTAGAGTAACAGAAAATCCGCTTTTCCGGACACTACCCGGATACCCAGTGCCTCCAGGCCTTCCCTAAGATACGCCCGCTCGGTTTTCACATATTCCACGGTTTCCTGCAGATATTGCTCCGCCTGCCCCGCGCAGACGATGCCCGCTCTGTGGGCGAACACCGACAGATTCCATTCCGGCAGCTGTCTGCGGATTTTCTCCCGAAGCCCCTCATTACTGCACACCAGATACCCCAGCCGCACACCCGGCATGGCAAAACTTTTTGTAAAAGCCCGCACCAGCAAAAGATTCGCATACTGATCTATCTTCCCAAGCAGGTATACGGGCTGCTCTCTGTCAGTCTCACAGAACTCTATAAAACATTCATCCAGTACTACAATGATTCCCTGCTGCCTGCAATGCTCCATAAGCTCTCGCAGATATTCCCTGCTCATCAGCTGCCCTGTGGGGTTGTTGGGATTTGCAAGAAACAGCAGGTCTGTGTCTGCCGTCAGCGCCTGTAACAATTCCTTCCCCGGGCAAAATGCGGCCTCCTCCGACAGATATACATATTTTATATGGCTGTCTGCCGCCTTCGCCACATACTCATATCCGTAAAAGGACGGCACCGGGATCACAATATTTTTAGGCTTAAGTGCATGCATGATCGCCAGAAAAAGTTCTGACGCACCGTTGCCGAATACCAGATACTCCCCCGGGATCTCTCTGCCGCTTTGCACCGACAGCATATGACTTACTGTCTCTGTCAGTTCTCCTGCTGCGGCATCGGGATATTCCCCCACATGATTGATAGCCGCTAAAAGTGAAAGCCTTGCCTCCGCCGGCATTCCCAAGGGATTACCGTTTACCGAAAAATCCAGCCGTATCTGTCTGCTGTATATGTCACCACCATGTATGTTCTGCTGCATTTTCCTCCCTTTCCGGTTCCTATTACCATAGCGTTTTTCATGTTCTCTTTCATCTGCAGATCATTTAGCATTTCATAACTTGTGCTTTACCATCCATATTTTCCCGTACGGTGCTTTCGCACAATGCGCAGTCACAAGTACGCGGATAGAAGCCCTCCTTATACTGCCACAATCATCAGGATCCCCAGACACAGGATCTCGCAGATCCATGCCGTCCGGTTCATCAGACGATTGGCTCTCCGTATATCCTCATATTCCACCTGCCGTTTCGGATCCCCGATATAGGGTTTCTTCACGACTTTGCCAAAATAACTGGCATCTCCTGCCAACTGTATTCCCAATGCTCCGGCACATACAGATTCCGTCTGGGCGGAATTGGGACTGGCGTGCTTTCTGCTGTCTCTGTGCCAGATACGCCATGCCTGCCTGCCATTATAGCTTTTTCCGCTGAGAAATGCCGCCCCGATCATCAAAAGTGCGCTGATCCTTGCCGGAAGAAAATTCACCACATCATCCAGCTTCGCCGCCGCCCTTCCAAAGTGCAGATATCTGTCATTTTTATAGCCGACCATAGAATCCATGGTATTGACTGCCTTATATAAAAATCCAAGCACCGGTCCTCCCAGTGCCGTATACAGCATCGGCGCGATCACACCGTCGGAAGTGTTCTCCGCCACAGTCTCGATGGCAGCCTTCGCCACCCCTTCTTCCGTGAGGTTCTGGGTATCTCTTCCCACGATCATGGATACCGCCTCTCTGGCAGCCTCCACATTCCCCGCCTTTAATTGTTTCCATACTTTTCCGCTCTCCACCTGCAGGCACCTCGCCGCCAGGATCTGATAGGTCATGACCGCTTCCACCACCATTCCGATCTTCGGATAAAGTGCATATGCTCCCACCAGGATCAATGCCGTAAACATTCCCGTAAGCAGCAAAACAATTACCACCAAAAGTTTCCCCTGTCTGCGCTCCGCTGCCTCTCGCTCCGGGGAATTTCCCTGTGGGTTGCCGCTGCGCAGTACCTTTTCTGTCTTCGCAATCAGCCAGCCGATTCCCCGGATGGGATGTGGCAGAAAATAGGGATCGCCAAAGATCTGATCCATTAAAAATCCCGCTCCAAATGCCAGGATATGATATTTCATCCGTTTGTTTCTCCTTTTGTAGGTTCAGATACTGTAACTTCCGATACTGTAACTTCCGACAGCGGGCGGAATTCCTTCCACTGTGGGGCTCCTCCGCCTGCCTTAAATGCCAGCCTGCCACTGTAACCCTGTCCGCATTTTGCCTGATAGTCAAAATATTCTCCACCGAGGAAATGACTAAGCAGCGCCATGATAGTTCCGCCGTGAACCACCGCGGATACACTTTGTATCTTGCGATCCCCCTGCCCCGATGCAGCACTTCTCTCCCAGATCATTTTCATGTGGTATACCATTTTTTCGTATCCGGCAACACTTCGGCGGATAAACTCTTCCCTACTCTCTCCCTCCGGAAACGGCAGGGTACCTCCGCTGTCGATCCATCTCTGATAGTTTGGATCTTTTGAAAGTTCCTGATAATTATGCCCCTCAAACGCACCGAAATCCATCTCTGTCCACTCCGGGATAATGATAGGAGTCTGCCCCGGATACAGGATCTGTGCGGTCTCAAGGCACCGCTTCATGGGACCGGAAAACAGGACGTCGGCAGTTGGGTAGATCCTGTCTGCCACGAATTTTTCCAGTGCGCCGATGCCGTCCGGACTTAAAGTCTCGTCCGTTTTCCCAAGATACCGCCCCTCTTTATTGGAAAGCGTCACCCCGTGCCGAATGAGGGTCAGATGAATCTCTATTTGATCTTCTGTCCGATTCCGCATACCACTCTCACCACCTCATCTGCCTGCGCTGCCAGCTGTTCCAATATTCTGCCGGTGCGCTCTCTGTAAGTTCTCTCCTCCGCTTCCATGGGGACGATGCCGTTGCCAATCTCGTCACAGATCAGAATGCAGTCCGGATGTTCCTTGCCAAAATTCTCTATCATCGCCTCCGGAGCTGTTCCCTGTCGCAGCTGCTCCCGGATATAGCGGTGCAGATGATTGACGATCACCTGCCCTGCACCTGTCTTGGCGGGCAGTGCCAGTGTTCCGTCCAAAACAATCACTTCCCGTCCATCCTCACAGTGTACATAACGCTGCTTCACATAATGCAGTTTTCCCTGGGCAAATCCTCCAATGATCAATATCATTTCTGTCTCCCTTTTCCAATACACTCCTGGGTAAAAATCTCAGGCACTACATTCTTACACTACCTGCACCAGATGTTGGGCGATTGCCACAGCAGCCACCACACACCCTTCACAAAGTGTTACAAAATATCCCGCGGTGTCCCCCGTGATGCCGCCGAACTCTTTTATGCTGCGCCGGTAATAATACGCAAAGCTAAGCAGAGCTGCTGCCACGGCGAGCCCTCCCGCCACGACAGATATCCACAGCATAAATAGGATGCAAAGGATTCCCTGTCCGTACAAAGCAAGTTTTACCACCCTTTTGTGGGCTTTATCCGCGAACAGATACAGTGTCCCTTCCTGTTTTGCCGAAGGGAAGCTCACCACTGCGATACCGCTTAATATTCTGGACAGGAAGCATCCGGCTCCCGTCACAGTAAGCATGCGCAGTGTCATGATCTCCGAGAATCCTCCCAGAAAGATCAGTCCGTACAGTGCAAGCATGATCACCGCAAATGCCCCGATATGAGAGTCCTTCAAGATCTCCAGCTTCCGGTCTCTTGGCTGGTAGGAATGCAGGGCATCACAGGTATCTAAAAAACCGTCCACATGAAAGCCCCCGGTGACCAAAAGCGGTATTGCCGTCCCCACCGCAGCATAGCATAGGGTTCCCACCGCGAACCGGTCACAGAACCATTTCCACAGACACCACAAAACACCGATCACCGCCCCCACCCATGGAAAAAAGCAGAGGGCGTACCGCATATCCTCGTCCTTCCACTGAAACTGTGGCATGGGGATCTTGGAATACATGGAAAACGCTATGAAAAATGATTTGATAATTCGCATGTCTGTTTCCTTTCTATGATGATCGGGTACGGCTTGAGCCGCTGCGAGATCCCCGCGGTAACTTCCACGACCTCGTCCGCCTCCGCGGCAAGTCTTTCGTTGATCCGCCCCAGTGCCTCGATGTATTCCATCGTAGAATCATCGTAGATAATTCCATCCTCAAATACATTGTTGGTTACGATGACTAACGGATCCGCCTGTTCTCTTAAGCCTTCCATGCCTTGCAGAATTTTTGTGATCACCGTCTGACGATCCACAGGCTGTTCCCCGGAAAACATTTCGTTGGCAGTGAGATTTGACATGCATTCCAACAATACTGCTCCTGCCGGTTCCATTTGTAAGACTGCCTGCTCCAACTCCGTAGGCTGTTCGATGGTAGTGAAGCCTTTCCCCTGTCGCAGCCTGTAATGCCTGTCCACCTTTGCCTGCATCTCCGCATCCCGGATCTGCATGGTGGCGATATAATATTTTTTCTTATCACCGGCAGCCCGCAGCAGATAATCTTCCGCATAAGCGGATTTCCCGCTGCCACTGCCGCCCAGGATCAGTGTCATCATGTTGCTTCTCCGTTCGTCTGAATGTTCAGCCGCGCCATGCCCTCAAAAAATCATGCGAGCATGATTTTTGCGCCCGGATATGTTCATGGCTGAACTGTTAACGTCTATATTGTTCTACTTCGATTTCTGAGAAGGTAGCGCTCTGTCCATAAATGCTCATCGCCATATCCAGCAGTGTGAACATCATAACGGCTCCGGTTCCTTCTCCCAGTGCCATTCCCGCGTGGATCACCGGAGACAGCTGCAAAGCATCTGCCAGCTTCACTGCCGCCGGTTCTTTCCCCTGATGGGAAGGAATCAGATATTCCCGCACGCCGGGAAACAGCCGCTCCGCCACCAGGGCCGCTGCCATGCTGATCACGCCATCCAGTACGATGGGCACATGCCACAAAGCTCCGCCGATGCACATACCGGTCAGCCCGGCAATATCCAGCCCTCCGACTGTCTGCAATACCGTGAGGGCATCCGCATGCCACAGATCATAGGTTTCCAGGGCGGTGCGCACCACCTGTTGCTTCCGTGCCAGTCCCTGATCCGTCAGTCCCGCACCTCTGCCGGTGACTTCCCCTGCCTCGCACTGCAAAAGGGCGGCCGTCACTGCACTGCTGGTGGTAGTGTTGCCGATTCCCATTTCCCCGGTGGCAAGGATGCCGTATCCTTTTTCCTCACACTCCCGTACCAGTCCGATTCCTGTGGCAATGGCACGGACGGTCTCTTCTTCCGTCATAGCCGGTTCTTTTAAGAAATTTCTTGTCCCGGGGCACACTTTGCGATTCCATACTCCGGGAATGGATTCCTCACTATTTATCCCGATGTCCACAGGGATCGTCTCGGCGCCAATGCTCTGTGCCATCCTGCAGACGGAGGAACCCTTCCTGGCCATGGACTTTGCCACCGCCTGCGTAACCTCCTGCCCGGACTGGGTCACACCCTCCTCTACAATGCCGTTATCGGCGCAGAAGATCAGCACACCCTTTTTACGGATATCGATCGCTTCCGTCCCTAAGATGGCTCCGATCTGTGCCGTGATGGTTTCAAAGCAGCCCATGCCGTCCAGCGGCTTTGCCAGAGTGTCCCAGTGCTTTTTCACACGCTTTCTCACCGCTTCGTCCGGCGGCATGATCCGGATCTGCGCCAGTTCCTGTCCGATATAATTATGAAATACGGGCTTCTCTGAGCATTCCATAGATGTCCTCCATACGCAGATATTCCCGTAGGGTATCTGCCAGTTTATCGTATTGTCTTTCCTTAATGATGCGGTAATCCTCCCAGACACCATCCTCCAGAGAGATGCCCTTTTCCCAGGCCAGGGTCTGTATCATACGCCCGGCGATCTCTCCCTTGTCGAACAGACCGTGGATATAGGAGCCGTAGATTCTGCCGGTGGAGTCACTGACTACATTTTCTGCACCATTTGCCGGTCTGGCTGCCTTGTCCACTGTCCCCTTCGCACCGCTGCCGTCCCCGTTGCAATACACTGTCTGTCCCATATGGATCTCATATCCGGCAAACTTACATCCCGTAAGTCCGGAGAAAATACCCTCCACCGCGTCCAGAGTTCCATCTGTCTGGCAGCGGTGCTTCTCCTTCTGCAGCACTGTCCGTACCGGAAGCAGCTCCATGCCGCGGATCTGTCCGCCTTCCTCCATGCCAGCCGGATCTGCGATCTCACAGCCTAACATCTGATAGCCTCCGCAGATCCCGAAAATGGGAACTTTTCCCGCAACCCGTTTTACCGCTGCCTCCAGTCCGTTCTGCCGCATCCATTTCAGATCTCCCATGGTATTTTTACTGCCGGGGAGAAATATCAGATCCGGCGTCCCCAGCTCTCTTACATTCGTCACATACCGGACACTGACCTCCGGCATCTGCTCAAACACATCAAAATCCGTAAAATTTGAAATTCTGGGATAGTGGATCACCGCCAGATCGATCTTCCCCACATGTTTTGCATCAAAACGGTCCGTCAGACTGTCCTCATCTTCCAGCGTAAGTTCCATATAAGGTACGGTTCCCAGCACCGGCACCTGCCCCCGTTCTGTTAACATCTGAATGCCGGGATCTAAAATTGTGCTGTCTCCACGGAATTTGTTGATGATCAATCCCTTTACCCGCTCCCGTTCCTCTTCGGTCAGCAGCATCAGTGTTCCCAAAAGCTGTGCGAACACGCCGCCTCTGTCAATGTCTCCCACTAAAAGTACCGGTGCATCCACCATCTCCGCCATTCCCATATTTACGATGTCATTCTGCTTCAGATTGATCTCTGCCGGGCTTCCAGCGCCCTCGATGACAATAATATCCGCATAAGTTTCCAGCTTGCGGAAAGCTGCCTTGATATCCGGGATCAGTTCCGTCTTGTGGGCAAAATAGTCTCTGGCGGACAGATTTCCCCGTACCTCCCCGTTCACGATGACCTGGGATCCGGTATGGCTGGTGGGCTTTAGCAAAATAGGGTTCATGCACACCATCGGTTCGATCCCTGCCGCTTCCGCCTGCATCACCTGCGCCCTGCCCATTTCCAGTCCTTCTTTGGTGATATAGGAATTGAGTGCCATATTCTGTGATTTAAAAGGGGCGACCCGGTAACCGTCCTGCCGAAAGATCCGGCATAGCCCCGCCACCAGGAGACTTTTCCCGGCACCGGACATGGTGCCCTGTATCATAATAACTTTTGCCATCGTTTTCTCCATCCCACAGATGCTACCGACATCCCGGGAATTTCGTTTCTCTGTTTTCCAGCCCTGCTCTGTTACTATGGGCTTTCTATCTTTCTATCTGCTTCCCCAGTTGTTCTGCGTACTCTAAAAGCTCTCTCTGATAAGTTTCCAGACTGCCGAAATTCTCCCGGCAGCAGATAACGCGGTTGCACTTTTCCAGCTGTTTCCTCGCCGCCTGTATTTTTTTCTGTGCCACCGGCTCAAAAGGACACTCTGCGATCACCTCCGCCGCCAGTGCCTTCGCCACGGGATAATCCAGGTCATTTTCATATAGGATTCCAGTAACAAAGGGGATTCCCGCTCTCTGTAAGCGTCGGTAAATTTTCCGTCCGCTTCCGGCTCCGGCGATCACGAAGACCTGTGGTGCTCCTTCCGGCGCCGCCAGCTCCATATCACTGCTGCCCTCATCATAGCTTCCCATCCGGATGCCATAGAGTTCGGTGATATAGCCGGCTGTCATGACTTCCTCCGGCGTTCCGATCCGGTCCACTGCCCTGCCGTTCACACACAGGATCCTATCGGAGATCTTCTCCGCCAGCTCCAGTTCATGTAAGGACAGGATCACCGTAAGCTCATTCTCCCTGCACAGCTTTTGCAGGATCGATAAAAATTCCAGTTTATGCCGCACATCCAGATAAGAAGTCGGCTCGTCCAGGATCAATATCTCCGGCTCCTGACAGATGGCTCTGGCTAACATCACCCGCTGTCTCTGTCCGTCACTGATCCGGTCAAATAGAGAATCCCCAATCTCCGCCACCTGCACCAGTTCCATGGCGTTTTGAACCGCTGCATGATCATCTGCCCGCAGCACGCCGAAACGCCCTGTGTAGGGGTATCTTCCGGTGGCAACCACATCCTCGCAGGTCATCAATTCCCCCCGCAGACGTTGCGTCATTACCACTGCCATTTTTTTCGACAGTTCCGCCCCGGTGAGTGTCCGCATATCTTCTCCGTCCAGCCGCACCGTTCCCGCGATCAGGGACAGCTGTCTCGCAATGCTTTTTAAGATCGTGGATTTTCCAGCACCGTTAGGTCCCAGTAATGTCAGGATCTCTCCCTTCCTGAGTGCGATCTCCACTTCTTCGATCAGAGGCTTTCCGTCATAGCCCACGCTTATTTTTTCCGTTGTAATATAATAAGGCTTCTGCGTCTTCATAGGTAAGTTATCCACGCTCCCGTCTGCTTTTGGATACCATGATCCACAATACCACCGGTGCTCCGAAGATTGCCGTCACTGTGCTGATACCTAGCTCTGTGGGTGCCATCCAGGTTCTCGCCAGCAGATCGCAGAACAGGCAGAACACACTGCCTCCCAAGAAACATGCCGGTATCATGAGTAACGGTTTTGTAGTGCCAAATAATTTACGGATCAGCTGTGGCACGGCGATCCCCACAAAAGAGATGGGTCCGGCAAATGCCACGATGCATGCCGAAAGTACGCTGGACAGCACCACCAGCAGGATCCGCAATGTCCGGATATTCACTCCCAGATTCTGTGCATACGTCTCACCCAACTGGTAGGCTTCCAGCGGCTTTGCTAACAGGATCACCATAAGAAAAGTCACTGCCACCACGATACTCATCACTTTCACATTGTCCCAGGTCATTCCGGAAAAGCTTCCTCTTGACCAGTTGTGGAGATTCACGATATCCGCGTCCTCCGCGAAAGTCACCACCAGTTCCGTAATGGCGGAACAGATGTAACCGATCATCACGCCACTGACCACCAGCATGGACATACTGTCTACCTTCCTCGCCATGAGAAGTACAAATCCCATGGACAACATAGCTCCTAAAAATGCCGCCAGGATCAACAGTCCGGAGCTGACCCGGATCGTATTCCCAAGCAAAAATACCATCACCAGTGCCACTACCATCTTCGCCCCGGAAGAAATTCCTAAAACGAAGGGTCCTGCTATGGGATTATGGAAAAAGGTCTGAAGCAGATACCCGGCTAACGCCAGTGCTCCGCCCAGGATCCCTGCCGCCAGTGTCCGGGGAAAGCGGATTTCCCACAGGATTCTGGCATTCATGCCTTCTTTGGTTCTTCCCGTAGTCAGTATTTCTGTCAGCGGGATCTTCACTGTTCCGATCCCTATATTACAAAGCAGCAGCACGAGAATGCCTGCCGTCAATAGAACAAACGCTATGAGATATCTGATTTTCCTGCGCTGCTGCATGTTTTTCTCCTTTTTTTCCTATTCGTATTCCAATTGTATTCCAATCACATTCTAATCTCATTCTAACGCTCTTATACTTACGCTGTGTTGCTAAGTCCTCCCTCTTACTGTAAGAGAAACAGATAGCGCAGCTTAGCGGTATCACCGTCCGTTAACACCGTATGCATATCCTGCAATAAATACCCGATCGCCATGGACTGCTGGTACATATCGTTGGTGGTGCAATAGACCTGCCCCTCCTGTACCGCCTTGAAATCTTTTAGAATATTGCATTTGCCGATCAGCTCGTCCACCGTGGTCACACCACCGTCGATCGAGCTGTTGTAGATCAGTATGTCTGCGTCCTTCGCCCCGGCATAGAAATCTTCGACCTGCATGTTCAGTGTGGAGCGTCCGCTTCCGCTATCCTCAAGATCCTCAAAAATGTATCTTCCACCTGCCAGTTCGATCAGCTTCGGAATATAATCCGTGCTCTGCCGTACCTGGATCAGTCCGTTGGAAGTGACATAGAAAAATGCTATGGTCTTCCCTGTTTTTTCCCCGCTTTCTACCTCTTCCAGAATCTCTGTCTGCTCCGCAAAGGCTTCTTCTGCCTCCGCTTCTTTGCCGGTCAGGGCTCCGAAAAATTTGACCCATTCCACTTTTCCCAAAGGATGTTTTTCATAGCTGGAATATTCGATCATCACCGGAATGTCAAAGCTTTGAAGCATTTCCACCACCTCCGGCGAGTGCGTGATCATCCGGTTCTCGATCGTCAGATCACAGCCTTCGGACACCAGTAATTCATAATCCGGTTTACTGTATTTTCCGGCATAGATCATGTTCCCTGCCGCCATGGCATCCTTTGCTGTCTGAATGTACCAGTTCTCCTGCTTCTGCCCGGAAAACCGGATCTGATCCACAGCATCCACGGAAGCAAACATATCCATCACCCCGGATGCCACCAGATATATATTTTGAAGCGGTTCCTGCAAGATACTGACATCCTCATCCAGTCCCCGTGGCACCGGCTGTCCTTCCGGCACTAACAGATACCGTTTACTGTCGGGAAGCGTTGTCAGCATCTTATAACCATCTTCGTAATAGTCCACTGTAAAATTTTCCGCATATTGCAGCTCCATGCTGCCTGTTTTTACTAATTCTGTCTGTTCTTCCTGCGTAGTCTCTGCTGCCCGGGTAACCTCCGCTGGTACTTCCGACGATGTCTCCATAGAAGCAGAAGAAGGACTGCCGCAGCCGCTAAGCCCCAGCAGTCCCATAAGAAGCAGAACATAGATCCATTTTCTTCTATTTCTTCCTGACCTCAAAGTTTTCATGCCTTTCATAGCCTGCAATATTTGAGCCGCAGGCACCAATGTGTATTACTTGCCGCTCTCTGCACTCTCAAGTGTCTCAGAATGGAAAGTTACGGTGTATTCCACCTCATGAGGTGTGCTCATTGCCACAGTATCACCGATCATGGTAAGGGGTGCATCCAGCGCTTCCACCGGCACTTCAAATACGGAATTGCCTTCCGTATTTACCGGCAGATATTTTTCACCGTTCACCAGCATATAGTCATAGTTCGGGCTGCTCCATTCCAGAGTCGCCGTTGCCGCTCCGTCAGCTATCGCAAGCTGTGCGGGGGACTGGATAGAGGCTCTGCCGCTTCCGCCCTCCATAGTCAGTTCGATGGTGTAGCTGCCATCTGCCAGCGCACTCATATCAAAGGAACCGTTCGCAGCTTCCCGGCTGTCTTCCGCTACCGGATCGGATACCTTTACTTTATGGTCATACCATTTTCCCTTGGTACCGATCAGTGCCAGATCGAATTCCTCTCCGATCACGGGTACCGGTACATCGAAGCCGTAGACTTCTTCCGTCATGCCGTCGCTGTAAGTTACGGTATCCGTGGTTGGCTCAAGTAGCACTGCGCCATCTTTGGCTGCATCTTCCGCCAGACCCGGATAGAGATTCAGGATCTTCTTGGAACCTAAGGAAATGTGAATGGTCATAACGCCATCCTTTACCGTCAGAGTTCCCTTGCCGTCACAGGCTTCACTGACATGGAACATGGAGCTGTCCGTGGAAAATTCAGCGGTGTAGACACCATCCAAAAGCTGTGCTTCGTTCTGTGCAGTCTCTGTGCTGACAGTTTCCGCTGCTTCCGTGCTCTCTGTCGGTGTTACAGTACTTTCCTGTGTGGCAACCGTGCTTTCTGCGGATGTTGCATCCGCTGCCTGACCGGCACCACAGCCGCCAAGCAGCAGACAGGCACTCAGTCCGCCCACGATTATGATTTTATTCATTACTGTCTTTGCTTTCATTACTTATTCTAATCCTTATTTTAATTCCTATTTTAATTCTTATTTATTTCTCAGCCATTGCTGCTGCGGTATGTGCCACGTACAGATCCTGGATAGCCTTGATCTCACCGAGACCTGCGATCTGGGTATCCACGCTGTCGAACTTACCGGAAGCATTGAACTGGCTTAACCAGGAATCCTCATCCTCGCCTGCCATATCATTGTTAGCATGGTCTCCTGCTACTACCATCAGGGGACGAAGAACCACTTTGGTGTAACCTGCTTCCGCAACAGCCTTGATGACTTCTTCACAGGCGGTCTCTTCCGGCTCACCTTCTACGGTTCCGATGAATACATTTTCATATCCCAGTTCGTTCATCTGGGTCTGCATCTGGCTGTAAGATACCTTTGCAGTGTGGGAAGTTCCGTGACCCATGAATACGAATGCCACGCCATCTTCCTTTGCAGCATCCAGACTGTCATAACCAGCGGTCTTTACTGCTTCTGCGGTCAGATCTTCTGCTACTGCCTTCTTATCTTCATTGACAACGGTTGCGTCATCTCCCACTTCACCTAACAGGGGTTCAGCGACTTTTACGGATGCGAACTGATCCTTGTAGGCTTCTACTGCCTCCATCAGCTCATCATACTCTGCCCCGTGCATCAGATGGGTAGGCTGTACTACCAGGTTCTTAACACCGTTTGCCACAGCGCGGTCCAGTGCCTGCTCCATATTGTCGATATGCTCGTCATCTCTTGCCTGTACATGGTTGATGATGATCTGTGCGGTAAATGCTCTTCTTACAGACCAGTCGGGATTGGCTGCTGCGATCGCATCCTCGATACCCTTGATATCAGCCACACGGCTGTCGTTAAAGGAAGTACCGAAGCTTACTACCAGAATCTCGTTCTCACCGATCTCATCCTGATTGCGGGGATCATCCTTGGAAGCATCTCCGGTATCTCTGCCGAAATAATCAGGATCTGCATTTTCTCCCTCTACCAGTTCCTTCTGTGCGTCGGTCAGTGCATCCCATGCTGCCTTGGCATCTGCACACTGCTTGTCGGTGTTCTCAGTTCTCTCCTGCACATAGATGGCATCGATCAATGCTGCTACTTCATCGGCTGCTGCCTGATCTGCATCCTCACTGCTCTCTGTGCCTGCGGTCTCTGCCTGTGTGGTCTGTGCCTCAGTGCTTGCCTGTGCAGTGCTCTCTACGGTCTCCTGGGTATTGCCGCATCCGGTGATACATACAGCGCCCAGTACGGTTGCCAATACTACTGCTACGATTCTTTTCTTCATGTTTCCTCCTCTGACAGTTTTTCTGTCTCTTTTCATTTCGGGGATGCCCCGGTATTCTTAAATATGTAAGTCAGAAACATGTTTTTCGCAACAAAAACAAAAACCCTTTCCTGTATCAGGTAAAGGGTTTGTACACATGGGAAACGAATGCAAAAAAGCTTCTGTCGCTTCTGCATTCCACACGTACAACCAGTTACTCGTGGCTTTGAAACAAATGTTTCTGTACAGCATTCAGGCAGGTCTCCCGGCTTGAAGATCATTGCATCCGCCATCTTCCCGGTCTCCCAGTGATCTATCGGCTTCAGCTCCCTAATTACGGTGACGAGTTCGTGCAGGACTTACACCTGCTTCCCTTTTCACCGGAGCCAGCTACTTACGTG
>DLZQ01000066.1:779-5709 GCA_003447295.1 Lachnospiraceae bacterium | reverse complement strand
GATCATTTCCTTTAAAAGCAGCAGATCACCTGTATAATCCTTGTTGTCCGTTGCTCCCCAGACAAAACCACCTGCGTAATGGGTACACGCTGCCATCATGGTATGCACCGTCACACGCATGAACTGTTCCTCCGGAATATCCGTGCGGAAGGTCTTGTCCTCTTTTGCTTTCGCATACATCATATGAAGTCTTGTGTTGACGGAATTCAGGGATGCGTGGAAATTCGCCAGTTCATCTTCCTGCACGGTCTGGTGCGTCACATAATTATTAAAGTTATCATTATACTGCAGCAGATCCTTATGGTTCTGATACATTCCGATATAACTGTCCAGGGTAAAAATAAATCTACCGATCGCCGGAATATCGTGTATCGAAGAAATTGGTCTTACCTCATCCAGCTCGTCCAGATAAGCTTTCCATTTCGATGCACAGACCGCAATCGCCAACTCCGTCTTATTGGTATAGCAGCGGAACACTGTGGCACGTCCCACACCGGCTTCTTTTGCGACTTCATCCATACTGACCGCTTCAATTTTCTTTTCCACAAAAAGCCGGAACGCTGTATCGATGATCCGCTGGTTGCGCTCATGCTCTTTATCCATCTGTTTCTCAGATTTTCCCATTTTTCTCTTCCCTTTTCATACATTCTTACTGTTCATTGTATGGTAAAAGGCTGTGACTGTCAACGACTGTAAAAGTGCCTTGCAGATTCCTACGAATTTTCTTGTATTTAAAACGCCAATATCGGCGAAAAAAATACAAAAGCAGGTAAGTTTGTATTATAAAAATGCTTTATTTTCGCCAAGTACGCAAATAAAAGAAATTCCGTACAAAAATTCCTGATTTCGGAACTTTTTTGTACGGAATCCAATGTTTTTATACTATTTACACCAAACTGACTTTTCAGTTACTTCTTCTGTCGTGTCAGGAGCGTAACAGTTTCGCAGTGCGGTATCATTATTTCAGACCTCAACATCCCGCGAACCCACATAAACACTTGCTTTTTACACCCTTTGTTATTTTGCCATGTTTAATCAATACTGCTGTCGGATTTGGTAATATATCGGTCGGCAGATTTGTTTTGGGCAGTTTTATGAAGGGAGTTAACACCCTCAATGTCCGCTTTTGCAGTTTCAATGTCCACTTTACGTTTCAATAACATTCTAAAAATTCTTCCAACAACGCTCTTTTAAGAATGCGCCAATGACCTCTAGTGGCTCACCTTCATAATATTGCACCAATAACTTCTTAAATTCCGGTACATCCTTTTCCGGTATAACTAAAAATCCCATACCTTGTGCAATCAGATAATGATTGGCAAAAATAACCGATGCTCGCTTATTTCCATCTTTGAACACCTGCGTTTTCATACAGTACATACATAACTCAATCGCTATCTCTATTGGCTCTTTATCCTGACTTCTAATTTCATCTATTCGCTCGATAACCACTGTTTCAATAGGTAATGGTGGTACATAGTTTGTTCCGCCTATCTGCACAGGAATACCACGAATACGACCTCCATCATAAAAGAAACCTTCATTAACCAACTTTGCAATATGACAAAGCATATGATAATTACTTTCACTCTGAATCACATCTCTATCTAAGATAAATTCCCAGGCGTGTTTCAAATTAATAATCTTCTGCACATCCGTAGCCGATACCCCATGGACTTGTCCATTCTCGATAATATCCTCCGTTTGCGGAAATGTCGTTACGACACCTTCTAACACTGCCTGATCATAAATGTTCGCTTTCAAATTTGCTCTGGCAAAATCCAAATTTTGTAATACTCTCGCTGAAAGTTCTTTATCTTCGTAACCAAGTGCCGCTAAATCTTTATTGATTTTACGAATGGCTTTATTTAAATCTTTGCGTTCCTTGGCATTACGCAAAAGCAACTGATATAGTTCATCTGAATATACGTCTACATAAGTAGAGGTCAATTTACCTGCTACTCGCTTACGCATATACAAGTATTTTGAACTATTTGATTCCTTAATTTCCGGATTTCCATCATATGGCATCAGATTAAGCCTCGCCTGTATATCCGCTTTTTGCTGTAATAATTCTTGAATTTCTGAATAATTTGCTCCCATTCATTTCACCTCTCTCTTTTTAGGGAACTTTTATGTTGTATATTATATTAAAAAGTTCCCTAATTATCAAGAATTTTTTAGGGAACTTTTTGACATGTTGTTTGTCACAAAAGTTCCCTATTATTAAATTTAGTGCACCAAAAGGATTGCTATACAAATAAACATAACAAAGAATTTAACCTTACCGCATTACTTCTTAATATCTTGTGCTTTTAGTAATCTGATTCCACTCTTGCTAGAGTACTCCCGTACCCTATGCCGGGTTTGATCCATATGAAAAGAAGCTCCTTGGTATCACTGCCATGCAGAAGCGTCTTGGCAAATCCAGTTTCGGTGAGCTGCTTACCGCCTATATTGAAAAGCCGCAAGGTAAACCGACGCTCGTACCGGAGAGCGATAAACGTCCGGCAATGAACAATGCAAAAACTGATTTTATGGAGGTGTTCTGTATGGCAACAACTAATTTAAATACTCGTACAGACAAGGCAATCAAGGACCAGGCGGAGGAAATCCTCAATGAACTTGGTCTGAATATGACAACTGCTGTAAATATGTTCCTGAGAACCGCTATCCGTGAGCATGGTATTCCTTTTGAATTAAAACTGTAAGTACCGAATGATACGACAGCCGCTGTCATTGAGGAAGGCAGAAAAATGATGAAGGATCCTTCTGCTCCGCGTTATTCCAGTATGGATGCGCTTAAGGCAGCTCTCGACGTATGAAATACGACATTCAGTTTACCAATCAGTTAAAAAAGGATTTGAAGCTTGCCAAAAAGCAAAATAAAAATCTTGATAAGCTGTTTGAGGTAATCGATATTCTGGCGAATGGCGGTACGCTGGATGCAAAATACAGGGATCCTGACCTTACAGGAAACTATAAAGGCACGCGTGAGTGTCACATCGAACCGGACTGGCTGCTTATTTATGAGATTTGTGGAGATGTTCTTGTTTTGATGCTTTATCGCCTTGGTTCACATTCTGAGCTGTTTAAGAAATAAGTACAAATTGGAACTTGAAGGAAAAATTTATGTAATGAAAGAGAAAATACCTACCAACAAAATATTGGCTTTGATATCACTTGCGTTTGGTATACTCTCATTATTTTCATTTGTGCTTTACTTTTACAGCGCAAATCATGCGCCGTATACCTATATTGATGTTATATTTTGGGGACCATTATTCTCGTTTATAGGAATCGTGATTTCTATTATCACACGAAAGAGTCGAAAAATACATCCTGTGCTATGGATATCAGGGATTATTAGTTGCATGCTTGGTTTTATTGTATGTATGTTTGTTTTTAGTGTGTTGATAATGCTAATGGCAGCTAAATAGGTATTAAAATCACGAGATGTTCCCAAATTATTGGGGCAGTCAGAGTGTCCAAAGCAATAGAAGCTTCAAAGATAGATAATCAGAAGAATATATTGAAAAACAAGCATTTGCGGGAATGATACGAATCGTATCACGCATGTGAAAGAGCGTTTCTTTCATAGTTTTACACTTTTTGATAAGGTGGAGTTGTCGGAAAGACAAGCCAAAACAGAAAGGATGTAAAGTTATGAATAAGAGCGAAAAAAAGAGTCTGTTGATGGGAAGCATATCCCTTGCAATGTTTGCAGTATGGACAGTTTTGATTCTGACTGTGGATGTGCGGCCGCTTGGTCAAAACGGAACAAGTATTGGATTTGCGACATTCAATTGCTGGTTTCACCATTTTACAGGGGTAAACATGGCAATTTATACGATTACCGATTGGATGGGGCTGGTGCCTGTTGTAATATGCTTTATTTTCGCAGGGATTGGACTGGTACAGTTGATCAAAAGAAGAAGTCTTTTCAGGGTGGATGCAGAAGATTCATTAGAACTTTATTAAGTGAAAGGAGGGATAGTGTTCATTAAGAGTGCTATCCCTCTTTAAAAATGTGCGAAATACAATAATTACATATTTTCTATGGATTAACAGAACGCCTAAAAATAATCCATGTACTTATGAAGTAACAAATCAATAAAATTGCCAAAATCCCCATTGTTGCCCCTATTTGTAACATCAATGTACTAAACCCAATATAGGCTGAAATTTCTGCTGATATGGTTTGGATAAAGTAAGCTATTACAACAGCAGCTACAATGATTGCTGTGATAATTGGAAGCCCAAACCAAACACTTAATTGTTGCAAGATAAGTTTTCCGATATGCTTTTCTTCCACCCCCAATTTTCGGAGTACAGAGAAACGATACTTATATTGTCCTGCGTCTAAAAGCTGTTGCAGGGAAAGTACCGTAAGACATATAACCATCAGTACGACAGCACCATAAATCATTGCAGTCTGTAAAATAAAGTTATTTGCTATGGAACTATTGATTTGCAGTGTGCTAAAACGCACGCCATAAATAGCCCCTGTTTCTGCCTGCTCGGGATATTTCTCTGTAAAAAGTTTTTCCAGTTTCCTTGCATTTTCATAGGAGATATTTTCCGTTGTTGTAATATATCGGTTTTTTATTACTGGCAACAGCTTTTCACAAATATTGTCTGGAAGTACATACAATACATTTGTATAGGAATTGTACGCTGTTTCTCCAATCGGATCCTCATAATAGGACTGCCCGGAAAGAGTCAATTCTCCTGCGTCTGTCATAATGCTGGTGTGTTCTTTCAAAAAGCTATCTCGTTCTTCCTCGGTGGCGATTGCTTTCCATTGTGTTGTAAATTCATCTTCCTCCAGAGAAATCTGTTCGTAACCCAGCATTTCCCGTATAGTGTTATAATCACTCAAAGAAATTGCTACAATCGGAAAATCATATTTCTGTCTGTTGTGAAAATC
>DLZQ01000066.1:0-515 GCA_003447295.1 Lachnospiraceae bacterium | reverse complement strand
ATTTCATAACTGTCTTGCGGCAGATTTTCTTCTTCATATACGTCATTATATCTTGAATATACCTGCACATCATACATAGAGCGCATATCCAAATAACCTGAAGCCCAGCCCGTCAAAATAGAGGCGGCAATAAACATGAAGATTGCAAGGACAAGGGTTATACAAATCAGCGTCATTGTTTTGCTGGTTGTATTTAGTTTTGATATAATTTGCCCGAAAAAGAACAGGTTTTCTCCCTTGTATCTATGTTCCGGCGATTTTACTTTCCATGCTACAATCAAACCACTGATAAGATAAATGAAGGCACAAATGAAGAAAAGTAAGTCAATCACAACAAAAAGCAGATATTGATTGAGCGTTCCACCACCTAAAGACAGATAATATTTATTTGTTAATGCTGCAACGCTGGCTGCTGTAAAAGCATTCAATACAGAACATATCAGCAAACCAGCAATGAAACATTCTCTTTTTTTCTTTCTAATTATGCAAAATATCGACCACAGCAAAGTAAGCAG
>DLZQ01000040.1 GCA_003447295.1 Lachnospiraceae bacterium | reverse complement strand
GAAGTTACTTTTTCAATTGAGTACCACTATAAGCTATATTCCCATAGAGAAACGTGTGGGTAAACGTGTGCCGCAAAATGCACAAAAAGCCCCGCCGCAGAGTTTTATCCCTGCGGTGGGGCTTCTGTATTACTTAGTTTTTCTTAGTTCTTCTTTCTTCTTGCCAGCATTCCAGCGAGTCCGGTCAGGGATATCGCAAAGAGCGTCAGCCAGATACCGAAGGGATCTCCGGTCGCCGGAACCTTGTCCAGTTCCTGGGACTGTTGATTGCCAGCGGTATTGGCAGCCGCACCTGCCGTATTACCGCTGTCATTGTTGCCGCTGTTATCGCTGCCATGATTACTGTCATTATTGTTGTTATTACCACTGTTATTGCCGGAGGTATTCGCTGCGACCGTAAAGTTAGTGCCTGCGATACCATTGTTCCAGACGATAGCAAAGGTATGGCTGCCTGTAGCTAATGTCTTAAGGTATTCTGCCTTCAGGGTGATAATGGTAGAGCCTTCTTTTGCTTCGTAGTTAGCAGGATCGATCACTTTTCCATCTACCTTTACAGCATGGAACCTGTTAAATTCGCCGTTTCCGCGGATCACGACAGTACCGTCCGTGTTCTGTGTCCAGGAACTGTTTGCGCCATCGATAATCCGGTATTCCGGTGAAATGTAGATGATCACATTGACGGTAACATCTTCATAGTTCTCCGAGGTAATGGTCACAGGTACAGTCACCTTATTATCCACATTGCCTTTCGTCAGTGCAGACAACGTAAACTTCATAAGACCTGTTGTTGCATCTATGCTAATAGCTTCCGAGAGAACCCCGAGGTCACCGGCAGCCGTACCAAGTGCATAGCTTCTTGCGCCCGGCACAAGGTTCGCTATATTGATGGTCTGTGCGCCGGTCTTCGTGTACTCGAAGAATTCTGTAACATCTTCTACTGTAAGATCCGCCTTATCAATGGTCAGTATACCTGCTTGGATCTCCTTTGCCCTATAGTTCGTGCCTTCTGCCACAGCCAGGATCACCTTATAGCTTCCGGCGTTGGTGGGTGCTGTTTCACTTCTGGTATAGGTAGTACCGTAGCTGCCTTCGTAGTACACCTTTACCGCACCCATGCCGATTGCATCTTTGGTCTGAACAGTCACAGCCTTCGGAGTACCATCATAGGTCTGCGCTGTGGAAAAATCGGGGGTCACAACAAAGTTATCCAGTCTGGGATCAACTTTCGCAATCTTCCATGTCGTAGTAGCCGTTCCGGTATAGTTACCCTTACCTTCGATCATCAGAGGGATGGAATCTTTTGCACTCATAAACATGTCACTGCCATTTATGATGCTATAATCCCCGGAAGTCAAAGTCCTTCCGCTGACAGTCACGGATTGGATCTTCACTGTCTGTGTGGAACCGTTATAACAAAGCTCACTCTGTTCCAGTTTAATGACTGCGCCCGCAATATCCTTAGGGCTGATCGTGAATGTCTTCCTCTCCGTTCCCGTGTAGTTGCCTTTTCCAGTGATGATCAAGATTGCTGTATTCTTGCCGGCATTGGTATTCTCGTCATAGCTGAAGTCAAAGTCTCTACCAGAAGTCAGCTTAATGCTGCCGTCCTTCACTTCCGGTGTCGGTGTGATGACCTCGCCGGTATATTCCTGTGAAGCGATGGTACCAATCATGTCCGTGGTAACAGCCTTCGGAAAAATGGTGAAGGCGTACTCTACGCTGCCGGTATAAGTTTCATTGCTGTCTGCTACTTTATAGATTGCCTTGTAAGTACCGGCATCCTTGGGTGCAGTGGGGCCGTTGTAAGTCGTATTGCCTGTACCCTCATACAGCACTTTCAGTTCGTTTGCAGGAACGTTGCCGCCGGTAACCAGCAATGTACCGGTAGGCTGAATCACACCGCCGTCATAAGTCTTGTTCGTATAGGTCAGACCGTCGATCGTAACCGTCATCTTGTCCGTAGGATGGAAGGTCAGGGTTGCCTCAATATTCTCGTAGTTTGTGGAAGAAATGATAACTTTACATGCCTGGTCGGTCGTGGAGGTAATGTTCGCCGCAGTGATATAGGAAATTTTTCCAGCATCTTGATCTAATGTCAACGGATTCATCACATCACTGTTGAAACTATCATTAACATTGGAAATCACAGCGCCTTCGGGTACCGCTCCCTCCGGGAAAAAGTCTGCCGCCGTCAAAGTACCGGTCTGCGCAGTGCTACGTTTCTTTATAATAGTTACCTTTTTTTCGACAGTGCCGTTATAAGCACCTTTATTAATGGTAAATGTCGTACTTCCGCTGACATTATAGTTTCCACCTGCTACATCCGTAATTGTTACAGTAGCGGTGCCAGCATTGATATTATCTGCATAGGAAACACTATACTCACTGGCAAGAATCACATTTGCTCCGTCCTTTACAACCACAGTCGGTTTCTGCGCCGTACCATTGTAGGTTACGGGAGTCATGACTTCAATGGTCGGAGTGGTAACCGTCTTCTCTTTAATGGCATAGATGACCCATGCGGATTGATTCCCCATCATAATTTCAGCCCGATAAGTGCCGGCATCCTTAGGTACGCCTTCCATCTCCTCGAATGAACCTCCGGTCTGTTTCTGATAGACAATCTTAGGCACATCAGGGAATTCCTCACCAGTAGCGTTATCACTGACTTTTACAGTAGCCACCTTATCGCTACCACTGTAGGTCAAAACCGTCGGTGCAGTAACCTTATAGGTGGCAGCAAAATCACTTTCCAAATTACAGCCATCAGCGCTGCACGTTACTTTGATCGTATCGTCGCCGCCTGTGGTGTATGTCCAGCTGTGCTGATGAAGTCCCATGTACAGATTGCCCTTCTCATCCTTGGTGACTACGTATTTCTGATCGCTTGTATCTGGAGTGAATATCTGTGCATAATCCAGCTCGGAATTCGTCGCACCGGTGGCAATCTTGATGTTTGCATTCGCTGAAGGTTTAGTGAATGTTGAGATGCCTATCTGGGCATTCGATGTCAGGCTTTTATCAATACTGATGACTGATTTGCCGAGCAGTACGAGATTCTTCGTTGTATTGTTAATGACCTTTGCATCACCACCAATTGCTAGCGAATAGTAAGACGAACCATCTACTCCGATTGTATTACCGGTAATGCTGCCTCCGAAAAGCTCCACGCTAGAATTATTGCTATATACTCCATAATCGCCTCCCTGAATCGTACCTCCATACAGACAAAGCTGTGCAGCATTCAACCTTACAACGAACGATGGATTTGTTTCGCTATGATTATCTATTATTTCTATTTTCCCCGAATGACCTGTGCTGCAATCACAAACCGCAAGCTTGTGCGAATTTATATCAAAGACACTATTATATAATTTTGTAGAAATTGTATGTCCGTTCAGACAGATATTTACATCGCCGCTAATCTCAATAGATCCGTCGAGTGTAATATCAGCAAACAGATAATAATTGCCCGCTGGAAGAGTATATTTATTATACGTGGACTTCTTTACTCCTTTTCTACCATATTGCAGTATCCGGTTCTCGCTGTCATAAGTCAAAGGTATCCACAGGGTATTGTCATGATCTTCCTCTGTACAGCCCGTCTTACCGCAAACGGCATGCTCGTGCAACGTACCATTCATAAAAACAATGCTGTTTCCTATTAATTTCGATGCATAGTCATTATCACTATGAAAGCGTTTCGCATCCGTATCCTTCATTTGGTAGGCACTTTTGCCTTGCGCCACAACCTTATAGTCTCCCTTGCTAATTTCACTTGTACTTACACCAATATGTGCCTCACTATCCAGTCCGGGAGAGGCAACGTTGATAATCGTTCCGTTACAAGCGACATTGTTGGCTTCTGTAGAGCTACCTTGCGTAATGTTGCCGTTGATCACTGCTTTGCCACTAACGGTGAATGTGTTATCGTCGCCGGAATTTCCTCCATATAATTCCACACCGCCGCCACTCATTTGGGCCCTATTACCAGTAATACTACCTCCGTTCATTGTGAAATTGCTTTTACGGCTTAAATACACACCGCCACCATAAACCCCTGCTGTGTTACTGGTAATCTTTCCACCATTCATTGTGAAAGAACACCCATCAGACACATATACACCACCGCCGTATTCTTTATCAGAAGCAGAAGGTGCATCAACTGTGTTTCCGCTGATCTCCCCTCCATACATGGTGAAGCTGCTATTGACATATATACCACGCCCTACACTTCCCTCTTTATGAGTAATTTTGCCGTACTCCGTCTTCTCACCCCTGCAGTCGGTCAAAATAAACTGTGCATAACTTGATGTCTTGATTACATCTACATTCGCATTTGCAGTGATGTTATAACCATTCAGGCAGAGTACCACTTTAGCATTTGGAAGATTCCATGTCTGCGTCCGGTCGATATCCTTCGTCAAATAGTAATATCCGCCTGTTTTAATTTCACTAAGTGAAGAGACACCCTTCCATGCCTCGTCGGTGTCCGCGCCGCCATGGTCACAGTTCTTACCGCAGATAGGATGCTGATGCAGCGTACCATTGACAAGCAGGATCTGATCACCCACCTGTCGAAATTCACAGTCACCAGTAGTTTGGTCAGCGGTAAATGTACCGTCTTTATAGTCATCAGCAGCACCTGTAGCTATGGCAACATAGCTGCCCAGTGTCGGTAAATTCTCTGTGGTCACACCGATACTGGCAGTTTTGTCAAATCCTCCTTGGCCAATGGCCATCGTCGCACCATCAGGCAGGTAGACATTACTCGTTGTGTTATCAGAGACTTTAGCCAAACCGGATACTGTAAAATGGCTGTTTTGTAATAAATATACGCCGCTGCCACTTTTATCAGCGGTATTGCCGGTGATTTCACCACCGGTCATATTAAAGGATCGTGCCCAGCCTACAGATACACCACCGCCACAATTCGCCCGGTTATTTCTGATTATACCGCCACTCATGTTGAACTTGGAGTCATTCAGTGCGTATATACACACGCCTCCACCAGAACCACTGTCGCTGTTATAATCGTCTCTAGTGGCACTATTGTTTTCAATGGTTCCACCGCTCATGTTGAAAGTACCTTTTGAAATTCCTACTCCTCCACCGTTTGCGCCTTCGTTACCACTGATTGTGCCGGCATACATGTTAAAAATGCTCTGCTCTCCTACACTCACACCACCATTAGCACCTTTTTGTTGGGTACTCTGAGAAGTTCCAGTTTTATTCTCAGTGATGTTACCGCCATACATATTAAAAGTACCATAAGACAGTCTTACGCCTACATCATTAAGTGCCTTATTGTCAGTGATACTGCCGCCGTACATATTGAAGGTACCTTTCGACACATCTACTCCTCTGCCATCATACTTTTCGCCATTACTATTACTATCCGTTCCGTGAGTGATTTTTCCACTGCCCACACAGTCGCAGAGGGTAAATGTCTTCCCGTTCCCTACTATAATACCAGGTTCATTAGCTTCCACGGTGATAGTATACCCATTTAAACAAAGTACTACACCGTCGACAGGTGTCCAAGCCTCTCTCAATGTAACATTGTTCATCAGATAGTAGTTACCTACCACCTTGGGCAACTCAGATGTCCTATTCCATGCTTGAAAGGTGACTTTGTTCGTCTCCGTATGTCCGCCTACCCTATTACAGGTATCCTTACCACAGAGAAAGTGCGTATGCTCACCTTCCGCCACCGTCATCGGTGCAGACATTGCCTCAGAAACGGCATGAAGTCGTGTCATATCCAGTTCTGCGATCTGTTCCTCGGTCAGTTCCGCCATAGCCTCGTCGATAGCTTCCAGCTGCTCGCTGACTCTTTCTGCATTTTCTTCCGTCACTGTCTCCGGCAGAGCATCGATAAGCGCCTGCACCTTCTGCACTGCTGCCTTCTTCTCATCGTCTGCCCCGGTGTTCTGCGTGCCGGCATCACTATCGCTGACACTTTCAACTGCGGGTTCCACAGTATCGGGGGCTTCGCCAGCAGTGGTGCTCTTATCGGACGAAGTCTCTTCCGCAGAGTCTGCTTCCTGCTGTTCCTCCTGCTCTTCCGCAGTGTCTGCTTCCTGCTGTTCCTCCTGCTCTTCCGCAGAGTCTGCTTCCTGCTGTTCCTTCTGCTCTTCCGCAGAGTCTGCTTCCTGCTCTGTCGCCACATCAGCTTCCTGTGCGAATGCCGTCATGGGCAGTGTTGAGAAACAGAGAATAAATGCCAGTAACATGCTCAATACTCGTTTTTTCATAGCGTTCTACCTCTTTCCAACGGGCATAGTGATACCCATTATCTTAAAGATAACGTACCACACTTTCTCTCGGCAAAACCATTTTTTGCATGAATCGACCCAAAAATGACATGAATCGACCGTAGGGGAAATTTTTCGTTCAATAGTCACCCGAGATTCCCGTTTTGTAAACGAGTTTCTTCCACAAAGAAAAACGCACCGACGAGGGTGCGTTTCTCCTGGTTCTATATTTTATTTTCTTACAACTTATTTATCATCCACGCTGTAATTCGGAGCTTCCTTGGTGATATGGATATCATGAGGATGGCTCTCCTTCAGGGATGCAGCGGATATCTTCACAAATCTGCCGGTCTCCTTCAGAGTCTCGATATCCTGTGCACCGCAGTAGCCCATACCGGAACGGAGGCCACCGAGTAACTGGAATACGGTATCTTCTACGCTGCCCTTGTAAGCCACACGACCTTCGACACCTTCGGGTACCAGTTTCTTCGCGTTCTCCTGGAAGTAACGATCCTTACTGCCGTTCTCCATAGCTGCGATGGAGCCCATGCCACGGTATACCTTGTACTTTCTGCCCTGGAACAGCTCGTATTCTCCCGGGCTCTCCTCACATCCTGCGAACATGGAACCCATCATACATACGTTACCGCCGGCTGCGATCGCCTTGGTAATATCTCCGGAATACTTGATACCGCCATCTGCGATGATGGGAATACCGTATTCCTTTGCCACACTGTAACAGTCCATGATAGCGGATACCTGGGGAACACCGATACCTGCAACCACACGGGTAGTACAGATGGAACCGGGTCCGATACCTACCTTAACAGCATCTGCACCTGCCTCGATCAGTGCACGGGTTGCATCGCCGGTAGCTACGTTACCTGCGATCACCTGCAGATCGGGATATTTTTCCTTGATCATCTTCAGGCAGTTCAATACGTTCTGGGAATGACCGTGTGCGGAATCCAGTACGATGACATCAACCTTGGCTGCTACCAAAGCTGCCACACGATCCAGTACGTTAGCGGTAATGCCTACGCCGGCACCGCAGAGCAGTCTGCCCTGGGAATCCTTGGCTGCCAGAGGATATTTGATGGTCTTCTCAATATCTTTGATGGTAATCAGACCCTTTAAGTTGAAGTCCTTGTCCACAATGGGAAGCTTTTCTTTTCTTGCCTTTGCCAGGATCTTCTTCGCCTCTTCCAGGGTGATGCCTTCGGGAGCGGTGATCAAACCTTCGCTGGTCATGGACTCTTTGATCTTCTTGGTAAAATCGGTCTCGAACTTCAGATCACGGTTGGTGATGATGCCGACTAATTTTCTGCCCTCGGTGATAGGTACGCCGGAGATGCGGAACTTCGCCATCAGTGCATCTGCGTCTGCCAGAGTATGCTCGGGAGACAGAGAGAAAGGATCGGTGATGACACCATTCTCGGAACGCTTTACCTTGTCTACCTCTTCTGCCTGTGCCTCGATAGACATATTCTTATGAATGATACCGATACCACCCTGTCTTGCCATAGCGATTGCCATGCGATGCTCGGTAACGGTATCCATTCCTGCGCTCATCATCGGAATGTTCAGTTTGATCTTCTTTGTCAGCCATGTGGTCAAATCCACCTGATTGGGGACTACCTGAGAATAAGACGGTACGAGCAGTACGTCATCAAAGGTAATGCCTTCACCAATAATCTGTCCCATTTTCTCTCCTCCTGTGTTCATTTAATAAGATTTGTGAATGATTTGTTTCAGTAATATAAGCTATATTTATAATAAATATTCGCTGTGCTTATAACATTTCCATGAGTTTAGCAAAGTTTTCTATGACTGTCAACTGAATATTATAGATTTTTTCTCAATATTGTTTTAATAATTTTGTATCAAAAAAGGATTCCGATGTATCCTGTTCACCGGAATCCTTTTGTTCGTGAATTACTCACTGATCATTATTCGCTGAATACCTTACGGGGTGCCACGCTCTTGAGCACTTTCACCAGTTCCTCGTTGGGGCTTAAGATGATCTTCTCGCCACCTTCATAATACATGGCATAACGGCCATCCGGCTGAAGTACCTCGCCGATGCTGTAATCCTTCTCCTTCACCTGACGGTTCTTGAAGTTGTCCAGATGATAGGAATAGACCGGTGCAAATACCTCCATGCGGTCCAGGCTGTAAGTAGCTACACGTTTTCTCTTACTCTTTGCCATGATCTTGTCCACAGACAGCTCCTTATCCAGATAGAGATATTCATACTCCAGATCCGTGAACATATTCAGAAAATAAGCTCCCACACCCGCAACAAGAGCGACCGGCAGGAAAATGATAAATACAAACATTACCAGGCAGCTTAACACTGTCAGGGTGACAAGTAATACTTTTAAGATTTTAGCCCACGCGGGCTGTTTTGCTTTTACAAGACATTCTACGTAAGAATCACTCATTTTTCGTTTCCTTTTCTCTCATATATTTTGCAGCAGAGATTTTCCGCGCCGTTCTTCCGTTCCTTCGGGAAATCTCTGTTTACGCCTGTCCGGATTCTGCTTCTCCTGACAATCGTTTCTATTATGATATATCATCCGTGAAAAACTTGCAAGATATGCCTGGATTTTCCGGGTGATTTAATTCTTTTTTTAGAATCCCCTCACACTTCCTTCATTGACTTTCGGATAGAGAACCTTTATCATAAATTTATATTTTACACAGGAAGGCGGTTTTTCCATGGCTGTAATGGATGAATTTAAAGAAGAACGGGAAGCACTGAAAAACGGTACTCCCAAGCAGAAGTTTTCGTATTTCTGGTATTATTATAAATGGCATGTGATCATTTCCGTGATCATCATCGGTATGCTCGTAAGCTTTATTTATCAGTATGTGAACCGGAAGGATACCGCTTTTAACACTGTTTTATTAAACGCAAGTCTCTTAGACCAGATGTCTTCCGAGCAGCCGGATTTCATTGCGGATTTCGCCGAAAAAGAGGGCATTGATCTGAATACCAGCGATATCACCTTCGATACTTCTATTCGTATCGTGGAAGACAGCATGGATGAGACCTCCGTCACTTCTACCCAGAAGCTGATGGTATATGTGGCAGCAAATGAGCTTGACAGCATGATCACGGATTTCGATTCTTTCCAAAAATATGCCAACAGCAGTCTGTTCTATGATCTGCGGGATATCCTCACAGAAGAACAGCTCCAGGCACTGGAACCTTATTTCTATTATGTGGACAGGGAAGTGGTGCTGGCGATCGAGGCAGCAAACGATGATCTGAATTCCGATTATACTCCGGAATATCCCGATCCTCTCCACCCGGAAGAAATGCAGGATCCCGTCCCGGTGGGCATCTGCCTGACCGGCTGTAAGGACCTGACCGATAACTATTACTTCCGCGGAGACGGTATTGTCATGGGCATCTACGCAAATGCGAAGCATGCAGACACCGCTGTGGATCTGGCAGAATATTTATTGAGCAAGTAGAATTTTGCAACATTGAACTTAAAAAGGCATGCCCCTCGTATCGGGACATGCCTTTTTGTATCTATCTATATTCTCTTAGAAATCCAGGTCACGGAAGCGGTTGGGCTTCTTGGGCTTGCGCCGTTTCTTCGCCTGTCGGATAGCCTCCTTACGTCTGCTGCGCAGATCCTGATCCACGGAGCGATAACGGGATCTGGAACGATTTCTTCTGCGGTTAAACCGCCAGGTCAATCTGGTACTGCGGTGGGCGAAATGATAATTTTTAACAAATGCTCTTAGCAGCAGAATGAGGAAAATCACCACAGCGATCCCCAGGATCCAGAAAAATACCTTTACCACATTGATAAAAATCACTGCCGGACCACCGGAAGCCGTATCTTCTTCCCCAGAAGCTACAGACTGCGTGGCTGTGGGAATACCTCCACCCTCGCCGGTCGGCTCATCAGCCGCCGCTCCTTCTGTCGGCTGCGTAGCCCCGGTGCCGTCCGGCTCCTGCGTTGCCGCCGTAGCTTCTGCCCCATCCGTTGTCCCTGTGGTCTCATCCCCAAACACACTGCTTCCCTTTTCCGAAGCCGTGAAATCTATGGACGCTGTGCCCAGTACCACATCATGATACGTATACGTAATAACCGCTACCTGTCCGGGTTCCGTGTTATCATAAGAAATATCGGATACCGCATCCTCGAATGTGATAGTATTCGGCAGAGTGATACAATCGCTCTGATTCAGTTCCAGGATCGGCTTGGAATTGCCGAAGATGTCATTGCCACTATAAAAGGAACCCGGATTTTCAATGTTGTATTTGGTCTCTGTCTGCGCGATATTGACCTTTCCAAAATTACTGAATCCGTAATCAAACAGCGAAATCGTATCTTCATAATAATTAGGATTCTCATCCCTCATCACCACGCAGATCAGCTTCATGCCATCCTTCTCCGCGCAGGATACCAGCGTGCTTCTCGCCACATCAGTATAACCGGTCTTACATCCTACCAGATAAGGATAGGCGTATTTTCCGCCGGGGATCAGTTCCATTTTGTTGACTTCCATAATGTCATCCGGCTGTCTCTCCGAGGGCAGGATGTGCAGCATGTGGGTCATGGTCATTTTGCACAATGCTTCGTTGGCAAAAAATGCCTTGCCGATCATCGCCAGATCATAGGCGCTGGTGTAATGATCCTCATTGGGAAGACCGTTGGGATTGACAAAATGAGAATCCACACATCCCAGTTCCTTCGCCCGCTCGTTCATGATGTCGCCGAAATCCTGCCAGGTCGTCCCCGAGATATGTTCCGCCACCGCAAAAGATACCTCATTCGCTGAACGGATCAGTATGGCATTCAGACACTCTTCCATAGTCAGCTGTTCCCCGGGTTCAATGGCAATATGGTTGCTGCCCGGGTCGATGTCATGTACCGCATCGTAGGAGAAATCCACGATCTCATCCATGCTGCAGCGCTCCGAGGCGATCAGTGTCGTCAGTATCTTGGTGGTACTGGCGGGATACTCCTTCTGGTGAATATTTTTCGCATACAAGATTGCTCCGGTATCCGCATCGATCAGGATCGCCGACTCCGCACTGACTACCGGGCCCGTGGGCCAGTTGTCCACCGCATTGGACTGTACCGCCAGCGACTGGTTGCGGGCGATGTTCTCTTCTTTTATGGTGGTTGCCGAAACCGCAAGTCCATTAGATGCAAAAAGACAGATGGCGCCGATTCCCATAACTGCCTTCGCAAAAAAAGTTCTATATGAAAAATGCTTGAAAAAACGCATGTATAAATCCTTCCTGATAAATCTTTATAAACCTTTATAAAAGATGCCAGTGGCACATGTCTAGCACGGACCGAAGCGGAGCGGAGACGTGGGAGTGCGTGGCACGGGGCAATCCGTAGGCATCAAAGTCGGGGGCTTTTGACCCCGACATCTTATAAAAACGGTGTATGATAATGCACATTTTCTATCATACACCATTTTTCTCAAAAACCATAGTATTAACTTAAAATTTTTTGCATATGTTCCTGACCGTCAAAATCTTTCCAGATAAACGTATTATCTTCCCAGATCATATACCCGTGCCAGCTGCCTTCCTTCGGGATCGACACGGAACCGGGATTCATACAAATGTACTGTTCTTCCTCATGTTCCATGCATTTCGGTACATGGGTATGTCCGTGCAGCAGCACATCTCCGGGGTGCAGCGGCGGCAGGTTCTGTTCGTTATAAATATGTCCGTGGGTAGCATAGACCATTGTATTTCCTTCCGCAAGTACGCAGTAATCCGCCAGCACCGGGAATTCCAGCACCATTTGATCCACCTCCGTATCACAGTTGCCGCGGACACAGTAGATGTCTTTTTTACGGGCATTCAAAAGCTCAATAACTTCCTTCGGTGCATATCCTTCCGGGAGGTCATTGCGGGGACCGTGATACAAAATATCTCCCAACAGCAAAAGTCTCTCCGCTCCTTCTTTTTCATATGTCTCTAATAATTTTCTGCAATAGTATGCCGAACCGTGAATGTCCGACGCAATCATCCATTTCATCATCTTTCCTCCCGTTTTTATATGGTAGTGTCAAGTTTACTACCCTTTTTTTCTTTCTAAAGCCTTTATTTTCGGGAGTTTGCAAATAAAAAAGCATTGACCTCCCATTTTTGATATAATGTCCGTGACCAAACTTCCACAAATCAAAAGGAGCCAATGCTCATGAACATTATTCTTTATTTACTTAACTACATTCAATACCAATATCAACAAATTTGCTGGCTTTTAAATTTTATTTGCAAATATATTCCTCTCAAACAGTGGGCTTTTGACGATTCACACTCTCCAAAGTACCAGAAATTCAAAAATCAGTCACAACTACCCGATGCTGCAGGATCGTGCACAACCGTCTGTTCCAACAGGGTCACTTGACAAGTTTTCCAAGATAAAGTACATTGACAATACAGATTCTACATGATTTTGCAGAATTCATCAAGAAAAGTCATTAAACATTAAATAAGAAAAGTCATCAATAAAAAAGGTTATCAATAAAGAAAGGTTATCGAATATATGAGATTACGCAACATTACCGGTTCCCGCGAGGTGATCGCAGACAGCCCTTACGTGGTACCGGAAGATACTTTGGAAGACTGTCCCGGAACCTGGCACGAGATCTTCGGAAACGATCACCCCATTCATATTGAGATCGGCATGGGAAAAGGACGTTTCCTGCATACCCTTGCGAAATCAAATCCGCAGATCAATTATGTGGGCATCGAGAAATATTCCAGTGTTCTGCTCCGCGCCATCCAAAAAATGGAGGAAGATGAGCTTCCCAACCTGAAATTCATCCGCATGGATGCCGAAGATATCGATAAGGTATTCGGGAAGGGTGAAGTAGACCGGATCTATCTGAATTTCTCCGATCCCTGGCCGAAAGACCGCCATGCCAAGAGACGTCTGCCCTCCAGACAGTTCCTGGCCCGCTATGATGTGATCTTAAAAAAAGATGGCACTCTGGAATTCAAGACGGATAATCGTCCTCTGTTTGATTTTGCAGTGGAAGAATTAGAACCCGCCGGCTGGCAGGCGAAGGTGATCACCTACGATCTGCACAGTGACGCTGCTCTGATGGCAGGCAATGTCATGACAGAATATGAGGAGAAATTCTCCTCCATCGGCAACCCTATTTGTAAATATATTATTTTTAGATAACAATTCATAATACACTCATTTTTTGAAATAATTCATAACACACTGTTTTTTTGAAATAATTCATAACA
This sequence comes from Lachnospiraceae bacterium, assembly GCA_003447295.1. Classification (GTDB taxonomy): domain Bacteria; phylum Bacillota; class Clostridia; order Lachnospirales; family Lachnospiraceae; genus Acetatifactor; species Acetatifactor hominis. The sequence goes on along the minus strand of DLZQ01000040.1, from coordinate 7,788 downwards.
CACTCATTTTTGAATTAATTCACAACACACTCTTTTTTGAATTAATTCACAACACACTCTTTTTTTGAAATACTTGTAACTATTCAGAGCCATGCAAACTGCGATCTGCGAATGCTTGCGTTCAAGCAGATAAGAAGTTTTATATGGCGAATGTGATTCTGAATAGTTGTAAAAACTTAAACCATATCGGCTGCTTGCATTCAGCCGGGAAAGGAAGGATCATTATGGAATACACTTTTACTGTTGCTAATTTTGAAGAGGAAGTTCTGCATTCGGAGATTCCCGTTCTGGTGGATTTCTATGCCGACTGGTGTGGCCCCTGCAAGATGATGGGACCTGTGGTGGAGAAATGTGCCGAAGCTTACGCCGGCAAGATGAAGATCGGCAAACTCAATGTGGATGAAAACATGGCGATCGCGCAGAAGTACCGTGTAGTAAGCATCCCTCATTTCATCGTGTTCAAGAACGGAGAGCCTGCTGTAACCTTCGGTGGTGCCATGTCCGAGGCAGACTTCCGTCAGAAGTTGGATCAGGTGCTGGCATAACTCGAAAGTTACGCGGGCAATGAGCCGCGCATAGGCATAGTGAGGACAGCGATGGGCGCTTGCGCTCAAATTGCTGTCTTATTTCGATACGCGTGGCTTAATCATCAATAATAATCAATTAAGCCCTGGTAGTTTATATTACGCGGGGCTTAATCATCAATAATAGTCAATTAAGCCCCGGTAGTTTATATTACGCGGGGCTTAATCATCAAATCTTGTGTGTAACGCCCCGTACCTTGGTTTAAGGGTACAGAGGAGCTTGTTCCTGTCTCCTGTGCCCACACTAAGGCGGAAGAAGGACACAGGCGGGCGTTCGCTGCATCACGCCAAACGTAAAAACCGTGATTTGTGAGCAAGCTCCCAATCACGGTTCTTATTTTGTCTATGCGCGGCTACGCTTTCGTAACCTCTCAATTTACAGCAGTTCCTTCAGCATCTGGTTGACGCTGGCAGGATCTGCCTTGCCTTTCATTGCTTTCATGGTCTGTCCTACCAGGAAGCCGATGGCTTTCTCTTTGCCGTTATGGTAGTCCTCTACGGACTGGGGATTAGCGGCGATAACTTCCTCCACAACTTTCCGCAATGTGCCTTCGTCATTGACTGTCTTCAATCCCTTTTCTTCCACATACTGTTCGGGATCTACATCTTCCTCAAACATCACCTGAAATACTTCCTTTGCCACAGAAGAGTTGATCACTTTACCATCCACCAGAGCGATCAGCCGGCTCAGATGCTCCGGGGCGAACCGGATATCTTCCGGCTCCATCTCTTTTTCTTTTAGCAGGCGCATGGTCTCTACCATCAGCCAGTTGGACACTTTCTTGGGATGGCTTCCCAGCGCTACACATGCCTCGAAGATATCTGCCAGATGCTTGGATCCGGTGATGATCTCGATATCATATTCGGGAATATCGTATTCTTCCTTGTACCGCTTCATCTTCTCGGTTCGGAATTCCGGCTGTTTGCTGCGAATGTTCTCCAGCCACTCATCGCTGATATAGACCGGCACCAGATCGGGGTCCGGGAAATAGCGATAGTCCTGGGCATCCTCCTTGGAACGCATGGCGTAGGAATATTCCTTATTGTCATCCCAGCGTCTGGTCTCCTGAATCACTTCTTTGCCTGCCTCCAGCAGATCGATCTGCCGCTCTCTTTCGCCCTGAATGGCTCTGGCGATGGCCTTGAAGGAATTCAGGTTCTTCATCTCGGTACGGGTTCCGAACTTCTCCGCGCCTACTTCTCTTACAGACAGGTTCACATCCGCACGCATGGAGCCTTCCTGAAGTTTACAGTCGGAAGCTCCTAAATACTGGATCAGCAGACGTAATTTTTCCAAATAGGCAATAACTTCCTCCGCGCTGCGCATATCCGGCTCGGATACGATCTCGATCAGAGGCACACCGGAGCGGTTGTAATCTACCAATGTACAATCTTCCCAGTCGTCATGAACCAGTTTACCGGCATCCTCCTCCATATGGATCTCGTGGATACGCACCGGCTTCGTATAGGTGCTGCCATCCTCTCCCGCCACCTCGATCTCTACCGAACCATTCCTGCAGATGGGCAGATACAACTGAGAGATCTGATAGTTTTGAGGGTTATCGGGATAGAAATAATTTTTTCTGTCAAATTTACAATACTGTGTGATGGTACAATTCGTCGCAAGACCTACTGCCACCGCATATTCTACCACCTGTTTATTCAGCACAGGAAGAGATCCCGGCATACCGGTACACACCGGGCAGGTATGAGTATTGGGTCTGCCACCGAACGCTGTGGAACAGCCGCAGAATATTTTCGTCTTCGTGGCAAGCTCTACATGAACTTCCAGACCGATGACGGTTTCATATTGTTTTGCCATAGTAAATACCTTTCCGTATCTGCATTGTTTCTATTATATCTGACTATATACCTGATCATCCCAAATCACATAAACCGGATCGCATACCGGAATTCATTTGCACCCTGCAAAAGTTTACAAATGCTGTTTTTCCAATGCGGTTTCCGCAGGTATCCAGTGTTATTCTCACATGCAGTTACCAGTTGTGTATATATTTCCGTTGTTCTACTTCACGCTCTGCTCATAGGTATATGCTGCGCGGATCAGAGTCTTTTCCCGGAAACAGTCGCCGATCAGCTGCATACCGATGGGCAGTCCCCTGGAATCCGTGCCACAGGGAACGCTGATACCGGGCAGTCCCGCCAGGTTGATGGAGATGGTGTAGATATCTCCTAAATACATCTTGATGGGATCCGCCAGACTGCTGCCTAACTTCGGTGCTGTGGTGGGCGCCACCGGTCCCAAGATCACATCATATTTTGCAAAAGCTTCATCAAAAGCTTTTTTGATCAGCGCTTTTACGCGGAGTGCCTTCAGGTAATACGCATCGTAATAACCGGAACTTAACACGAAGGAGCCCAGCATGATACGACGCTTCACTTCGGGGCCAAAGCCCTGAGAGCGGCTTCTCTTGTACATGGTGTGCAGATCCTCCGCATCCTGGGCACGGTAGCCGTATTTTACGCCATCAAAGCGCTCCAGGTTGGAACTGGCCTCAGCCGCTGCGATGGTATAGTAGGTAGGGATCGCATAGTCTACCAGGCTTAAGTCGAACTCCTCCACCTCTGCGCCCTGCGCTTTCAATACTTCTGCGGCTGTCAGTACCGCATCCCTGACCTCAGGATCCAGTCCTTCGCCGAAATAATCTCTGGGAATACCGATCTTTAATCCTTTCACATCCGCTACCAGTGCGGAGGTAAAATCTGTATCCTCCCGCTTCATGGAAGTGGAATCCTTGGGATCATGGGAAGTGATGGCTTCCAGCACAGTGGCACAGTCTGTCACATCCTTGGTCAACGGTCCGATCTGATCCAGAGAAGAACCATAAGCGATCAGTCCGTAACGGGATACCGTTCCGTAGGTGGGTTTCATGCCGACGACGCCGCAATAGGATGCTGGCTGTCTGATGGAGCCGCCGGTGTCGGAGCCCAGTGCCGCGAAGCATTCCTCGGCTGCTACTGCCGCCGCGGAACCGCCGGAAGAGCCTCCGGGAACATGCTCCGGGTTTCTGGGATTCTTCGTCACACCGTAGTAAGAAGTCTCTGTGGTACTGCCCATGGCGAACTCATCCATGTTGGTCTTGCCCAGGATGACCGCCCCTGCCTTTTCCAGATTCAGCACCGCTTCCGCGCTGAAGGTCGGAATAAAATTCTCTAATATTTTAGAAGAACAGGTGGTCAGGGTACCTTCCGTACACATATTGTCTTTGATGGCAAAGGGAACTCCGGCCAAGGGTCCGGTCAGTTCTCCCTGTTCGATCTTTTTCTGTACTTCCGCCGCCTGCTGTAATGCTTTGTCCCGTTCTACGGTCACATAGCAGTGATAGGCATCTTCAACGGCTGCGATTCTGTCCAGTACTGCCTGCGTCGCTTCCACCGCCGTAGTCTTACCTTCCCGGATCGCCTTTGCCAGCTCTACTGCTGTCAGGGATAAAATATCCATATCCATTCTCCTTTTTTCACACCCTAGTCAAAAGTCTTTGGTACAACAAACATGTTGTCCTTCTCGCCGGGTGCGTTGGCCAGTGTCTGTTCACTCTCGTCCCCATTTGTCACCACGTCCTCGCGGAAGACATTCTGAACCGGGAACACATGGGACATAGGTTCCACGCCGGTAGTATCCAGTTCACTTAGTTTGTCGATATAATCCAGCATTCTGCCCATATCCTTTTTCGCTGCTTCCTTCTCATCTTCAGAGAGCTCCAGCTTCGCCAGAATGCCTACATATTCTATGGTTTCATCGCTAATTACGTTCGCCATACTACTCTCCATTCCGCAGACGGTTCCTTTCGTCGGAGGAATCGCGGATCAAATTTCAAATTTGATTCTGCGATAAGGGCTGCTTTGTGACGCCTGCGGCACAAATAGCCGTGTGAAAAATAAGCTATCATGCTTATTTTCACACTATTCTCCATTTCTTTTCTTTCCGCACTAATCTCTCACCTTAATGTGTACCTCACGCAGCTGCTGCTCCGTTACCTCGCCGGGTGCTCCGCACATGAGATCCTGTGCATTGCCGTTCATCGGGAAGGCGATGACCTCACGGATATTCTCCTCATTCCGCAGCAGCATGATCATACGATCCACGCCGGGAGCCATTCCTGCATGAGGGGGTGCTCCGAACTGGAATGCCTGATAGAGAGCTCCGAACTTCGTCTCCAGTGTCTCTTCATCGTAGCCCGCAATGGCAAAAGCTTTTTTCATGATCTCGATGTCGTGGTTACGTACTGCACCGGAGGACAGCTCCACGCCGTTGCATACGATGTCGTACTGGTATGCCAGAACGTCTAACGGATCCATGGTGTTCAGTGCTTCCAGACCGCCCTGCGGCATGGAGAACGGGTTGTGTGTGAAGCCGATCTGCTTCGTCTCAGGATCCAGTTCAAACATCGGGAAGTCGTTCACATAGCAGAAGCGGTAAGCATCCTTTTCGATCAGATCCAGCTTCTCACCCAGCTCGGTGCGGATATGACCGGCATAATAATTTGCCTTATCCTCTTTGTCCGCAATGAAGAAAATGGTATCTCCGGCAGACAGTCCTGCCAGTGTTGCCAGTTCTCCCTTCATCTCTTCCGGAATGAACTTATCGATGGGTCCCTTGTAGCTCATGTCCTCTGCCACTTCCAGATAGCCAAGTCCGCCCATTCCCAAGGAAGTTGCGAAGCTTAACAGTTTTTCATGGAAGCCCTTGGACATCTCCGCATGTACCTTGATGGCACGAACGGTTCTGCCGATAAACGGCTTAAATGTACATCTCTGGAAGAACTCCGTCACATCCATAATGCGTAAAGGATTGCGCAGATCCGGCTTGTCACAGCCGAACTCCAGCATGGCCTGTTTGTAACTGATGATAGGGAACGGTGTCTCGGTGATCCTGCTGCCTTCGGGAGCAAACTTTACAAAGGTATCATGCAATACTTCCTCGCCTACCTTGAAGACATCCTCCTGGGTCACGAAGCTCATCTCAAAATCCAGCTGATAGAACTCTCCGGGAGATCTGTCTGCTCTGGCATCCTCGTCGCGGAAGCAGGGAGCGATCTGGAAATACTTGTCAAATCCGGAAGCCATCAACAGCTGCTTATACTGCTGCGGTGCCTGGGGCAGCGCATAGAATTTTCCTTTAAATTTTCTACTGGGAACGATATAGTCTCTGGCGCCCTCGGGAGAAGAAGCACACAGGATCGGGGTCTGGATCTCCAAAAATCCCATGTCCGTCATCTTCTGACGCAGATAGCTGATGACCTTGGAACGAAAGACGATGTTGTCCTTTACTTTTGCATTTCTAAGGTCAAGATAACGATATTTTAATCTCACATCTTCCCGGATCTCTTTTGATGTCTGGATCTCGAAAGGAAGCTGCTTATATACTCTTCCCAACACATCGATCTTGTGTGCTTCCAGTTCGATGGTGCCGGAAGGAATCTTCGGGTTGTAGGTCTCTTCGTCTCTGTGCTCCATGAGACCGGTAATGGACAGGCACATTTCCTTGGTGATGCCCTTTAAAAGCTCCGGCTTACGGATGACCACCTGTAACACGCCGTACATATCCCGCAGATCGATAAAGGATACGCCGCCGTGGTCACGGATGTTCTCCACCCAGCCTGCCACCTGCAAAGTCTGTCCGATCTGCTGTTCACTGATCTCTTTCATTGTTAAATCTCTGTACATATCGCACCTCCTGTTATATAGTGTCCCGAATGTGCGCTCCCTGTACAGCTTATTTTTAAATACAAAAAGCCCCGGGACATGTTAAAACATATCCCGGGACGAATCATCTAATCCGTGGTACCACCCGAATTGACAGGCGCCTTTGCCCATCCACTCTTGTCACTTAACGCGTGCAACGTGTCATCCTAGCTGCATGTGATATTCTGCAGTTCAGATCACCTGCTCCAGAGTGTTCCCTTCGCCAGCTTCCGCAAACAGCGCTCTCAGTCGGTGACGCTGTATTCCTGTCGTTTCCCTTGGCAAGAGTCTCTTTCATAGCATTTACAAATTAGTTTTTCAACTTAGATTTATAATATGCGCACGAAAGAAATCTGTCAAGCATTTTTTATTGTAACAGTTCAGCCATGGACATATCCGAGCGCAAAAATCATGCTTGCATGATTTTTCGGACGAATATGTTCATGAGATGAGCGCCGATTTATGAGCAAAGGTAGTCACGTAGTGACGCAAAAGCGTGTTAACGCGACTTTGCGAATGGCGCGGGCTGAACGGAAGGTTAATTACATGCGTTCTTGAACTGATTCCAGATCTCTGCATGCAGGTCCTCTGCCTCCTGGGAGATGTTCTGCACGATCTCGCCCTCCGCTGCATCCTCCGGCAATACGATCATTTTCTTCATATCGTCGGAAATATATTCTTCCGCTGCTTTGTTGGTGCAATAATAACCGATATACTCATAGCATTTTGCGGCATTTTCCGGCTCATTGATATAGTCTAAAAACGCATAGGCTGCATCCGTATTGGGAGCCTTGGAGGGTACAAATCCTGCCATGATACCGAAGCCCAGTCCCTCCTTGGGATATACCACTTCCAGATCCGGTCTCGCCTGCAGAGCTGCTGATACCTGGGAGGTATACAAAAATGCTGCTGCCACTTCACCGCTGATCAGGTAATCCTGGGTGTTGTTGTCATTGATCACGCGGATATTGGGTGCCAGGGTCAGAAGCTTCTCTCCTGCCGCACGGATGGCATCCAGATCTTCAGTATTGAAGGACTCACCCATCGTTTTCAGCGTAATACCGTCGATAACACGGTAATTCGCTGTCAGTGCCACATTATTTTCCAGAGCCGGATCCCACAGATCCTCATAGCCTGTGATCTTCACATCCGTCAGTCCCGGATCGTACACGATCAGCGGAATGCCCGCACCGTAAGGTACCGTATATTCGTTCTGCGGATCATAAAACTGGGACATAAATACAGGGTTCAGATTATCGTAAGTGCTGATCTTTCCCGTATCCAGCTTCTGCGCCAGACCTTCCTGAATCGCCAACTCGATGATATAGTCATCCGCGATGACCAGATCATAATCACCGCCCTTGGTCTCCTCCAGCTTTGCCAGCATATCTTCATCATAATCAAAGTTGGAATAATTGATCCGGATACCGGTCTCTTTTTCAAAACCGTCCAGGATCTCCTGAGGGAACATGCCATCCCAGGTATAGAGATTCAGTTC
>DLZQ01000004.1 GCA_003447295.1 Lachnospiraceae bacterium | reverse complement strand
AGACCGATTCCTTCAGCGCCCAGTTCACGAGCCTTCTTAGCATCTGCGGGAGTATCTGCATTGGTACGAACTTTTAACTTACGATATTTGTCAGCCCAAGCCATTACACGGCCGAACTCACCTGCGATGGTAGCGTCAACAGTCTTGATCTCGCCATCATAGATGTTACCGGTAGTACCATCGATGGACAGCCAGTCACCTTCATGGAAGGTCTTGCCAGCCAGAGTGAACTGCTTGTTCTCCTCATCCATAGCGATGTCGCCACAACCGGATACACAGCAGGTACCCATACCACGAGCAACTACTGCTGCGTGAGAGGTCATACCACCACGAACGGTCAGGATACCCTGGGAAGCCTTCATACCGGTGATATCTTCGGGAGAGGTCTCCAGACGAACCAGAACAACTCTCTCTCCTCTTGCATGCCATTCTTCTGCATCTTCTGCAGTGAATACGATCTTACCGCATGCAGCTCCGGGAGAAGCACCAAGGCCCTTGCCGATAGGAGTTGCAGCTTTCAGAGCAGCGGTATCGAACTGAGGATGTAACAGAGTATCCAGGTTACGAGGATCGATCATTGCAACTGCCTCTTCCTCGGTTCTCATGCCCTCATCTACCAGATCACAAGCGATCTTCAGAGCTGCCTGAGCGGTTCTCTTACCGTTTCTGGTCTGTAACATGTACAGCTTACCATGCTCAACAGTGAACTCCATATCCTGCATATCTCTGTAATGATCTTCCAGAGTCTTACATACTTCCTGGAACTGAGCAAATGCCTCAGGGAATTTGTCAGCCATCTCAGCAATCTTCATAGGTGTACGAACACCTGCTACTACGTCCTCGCCCTGTGCGTTGGTCAGGAACTCACCGAACAGTCCCTTAGCGCCGGTAGCCGGATCTCTGGTAAATGCAACACCGGTACCACAGTCATCACCCATGTTACCGAATGCCATAGACTGAACGTTAACAGCAGTACCCCAGGAATAAGGGATATCGTTGTCACGACGATAAACGTTTGCACGAGGGTTGTCCCAGGAACGGAATACAGCCTTGATAGCGCCCATCAGCTGTTCCTTAGGATCATCAGGGAAGTCTACACCGATCTTAGCCTTGTACTCAGCCTTGAACTGACCAGCCAGTTCCTTCAGATCGTCAGCGGTAAGCTCAACGTCCTGCTTAACACCCTTCTTCTCTTTCATTGCATCGATCAGCTGCTCGAAGTATTTCTTACCTACTTCCATAACAACGTCGGAATACATCTGGATAAATCTTCTATAGCAGTCCCAAGCCCAACGAGGGTTGCCGGACTTCTCAGCGATTACGTTAACAACGGTCTCATTCAGACCAAGGTTCAGGATGGTATCCATCATACCGGGCATGGATGCTCTCGCGCCGGAACGAACGGATACTAACAGAGGATTCTCGTGGTCGCCGAACTTTTTGCCGGTGATCTCTTCCATCTTAGTAATGTACTCGTTGATCTGACCCTGGATCTCTTCATTGATCTCGCGTCCATCTTCATAATACTGTGTACATGCCTCTGTTGTAATGGTGAAGCCCTGAGGAACCGGCAGACCAATGTTGGTCATCTCAGCCAGGTTAGCACCTTTACCACCAAGCAGTTCGCGCATGTTTGCATTACCTTCGGTAAACAAATATACCCATTTCTTCATACTTCTTTGTCTCCCTTTTTATAATATTTTTGACAAAACTTTGTAACCCAAACCACTACCGGAGCATTTCGGCTTCGGTTTTTAGTACTTTGATATTGTAACAATCTACCAAAGGAATATCAAGACGAAATTGATAATTTTTTGACAGACTGCCCATTTTCGTGCATAATGCTATTTTTTAGCAGTCGTATTTTGTCTATTTTGTCTAGTACTTTAGTATTATGTAACCGCTTACATTTGTTCAACTTTCTTTACATGGTTTTTACGCAGGTAAAAACATATTTTTGAGTCCTTATTTTGTTTTCATCATCGCCTCTTACACTGCCGGGGATCAGATATGGATCTATAAAGGAAATAATTTTCGCAAACAAAAAGAGCAGACTCCTTTGTATAGAATCTGCTCCTTTCGTTATTTCAATATTTCATTATTTCATTATTTTTATAAATGAATTTATTCCAGCATACCGTCTTTGATCACATTGTGGTCACGCAGCAGTTTTTCCACTACGGTACCTTTCACTACGCGGAGCAGCGGCTTCTTCAGTGCATTTAAAGGTCCGGGCAGTTCGATCTCCAGAGGAGACATACCATCCATCAGCTTCACGCTGCTGTCCAGAAGCTCTCTGATATCATAGACGCTGCCCCATACCTCAGGCACACCTCTGTCTACACCTAACAGTCCGTAGACAGCTTCCATAGCAGTTCTTACGGAATACTCTGTGGTGAATACCGTGTCTCTCGGGGTCTCTGCGAACTGACCTAAGAAAGCGAAGTTCACGCAGCCGTCGGGGATGACATCGGGACGGTCACCCTTGGTTCTGGGCATGAAGAATGCGGTGATATAAGGCATCATGGTAGGTACGCAGACTGCGCTGTGCTCTGCCAGATCCTCAATATCTTCTACGGGCACACCTAAGTGATACAGCCACTCTTCGGTGATCTCCTTACCGGTACAATCCTTCATGGGTTTCTTGATATAATCGCCGGGTACGTCGGTAAACAGACCATATACCCATACACATACCTGATTCTTGTCCTGCTCCTTAAACTGTCCCTGACGATTGATGGTCCAGCTCATGAGCCACTTGGAATCCTGACAGCTTACGATACCGCCGGTTACGACCTTACCGCTTCTGGGGTCACGCTTACAGATATTGGTGATATAAGGAATGATCTTGTCATCCAGCGTGGTCACGGTAGCGGATTCCCAGTTAGTCTTGGAGACATCGGAACAGAACTTCTCGGGATGTCCGAAGGAAGGATCCTGTTTTGCGATATTTTTCCACAGGCTCCATACGCCGCTGGTACGAACCTCTGCATCCCCGTTGGGTGCATGATTCTGGTCGCCGTAGATGGTACCCTCGGTACAGCTTCCGTTGGTAACGAATACCAGGTCGTTCTCGGTAAGGACAATGCCCTTCTCTACACCTTTTACCTTGCACTCGATAGCCTTTGCTACCTTTTTGCCGTCATTGATATCAAAAATAACATTTGTCACTTCGGTGTTGAACTGGAAGTCCACACCTGCTGCCTCCAGATACTTCTTCATGGGAAGGATCAGAGACTCGTACTGGTTGTACTTGGTGAACTTCAGGGCACTGAAGTCAGGCAGTCCGGAAATATGATGGATGAATCTCTGGAAGTAAAGCTTCATTTCCAGTGCGCTGTGCCAGTTTTCGAAAGCGAACATGGTTCTCCAGTATAACCAGAAGGTGGAATTAAATACTTCATCATCGAAAACATCTTCGATGGTCTTGTCATACAGATCCTCGTCCTTTGTCATGAACAGCTTCATGATCTCCATGCAGCCCTTCTGGCTTAAGTTGAATTTGCCATCGGTATGGGCATCCTGTCCGCAATCCTTTGTCGCACGGCACAGAGAGTAGTTGGGATCTTCCTTGTTCAGCCAGTAATACTCATCCAGCACGCTGGCGCCGGGTACTTCCAGAGATGGAATACTGCGGAACAGATCCCACAGACACTCGAAATGGTTCTCCATCTCACGTCCGCCACGCATGATGTAACCTCTGGTAGGATCAAAAATACCGTCACACGCACCGCCTGCGATATCCATTGCCTCTAAGATATGAATATGGGAACCGGGCATCTGTCCGTCACGTACCAGGAAGCACGCTGCCGCTAAAGATGCCAGTCCGCTACCTACGATGTAAGCATTCTTCTCATCCACTCCTGCGGGCTTCTTAGGTCTTGCGAAGGCTTCGTAGTTACCGTTGGAATAATAGATGCCTTTGCTGTTCTTGTCGTATCTTCCAAGCTCGGTGTTGCGGTAGTCTTTCTTGGCTGCCTTGACGGCTGCCTTTCTCTCCTCCTTTTTCACCTCTGCCTTATGTCCTTTGGTTACTGCTGCCACTGCGCCTGCACCTACTGCCAGTGCTGCCAGTCCCAGTCCAAGGTTATTCTTTTTTGCCATAATGATTACCACCTTTCTTTGATGACTCTCAAATGTTTTTCTGTTTACAAATAGTATCCTACTTCTTTTTTATAAGAAAACCAATTTACAAAAGAGGGCAAATGATAAAGTTTTTATCATCCTACCCTTTTTGTAAAGTACTTATACTATTTCAGTACTATTTCAGAATTTCTTTTCTGTCTGCTCAAAATTTTCGATGGAGCGGCTGATGTTTCCATAAAGAGTGATTGCCAGTTCTTCAACAATCTTATGATAATCGTCCTTCATTCCCCCGTCGATCCAGTCTAACATCACACCCACAAAACCGTATTTGTAAAATCCGGCAATGAATTCCTTGTGTTCCTCCGCCAACTGCATGCCGGCGCATTTTTCCTCTACCACGTCCGCAATGAGCTGGTAGGTCAGTTTATTCAAGTAGCTTTCGATCTTCTGGCGATCCACGCAGCGGTAGACATTCATAATGAAAGGTTTGTTCTCCAGCACTGCCTCGAAAATCTGACAGAAGCCTTCCTGCCAATTCTCATAGGTCTTCTTCCCCTGCAGTGCCTTCGTGCCATCCTCCACACATACCCACTCTACCAGATCGTAAATATCTTTGAAATGATAATAAAAAGCCATCCGGCTGATCCCACAGTCCTCTGCCAGTTCGTTAATGGTGATCTTATCCAGAGGCTTCGTGAGAAGTTCCTTTTTCAAAGCTGCTTCCAGTGCCAGTTTTGTTATATTGGCCATAGCCTGTCCTCCACTGTTTTATGTACTGCGCACGCATTCGTACCATCGTACTCTATATCATGCTTCACAGGATATACATTCGCTAAGGTTGCCGTTCGTCAATCATGTAAACATGTTGACTTCCTTATACTCATTATATTGTACGACAATAGGTTCAAAATGGGCAAATTAACTTTTTATAAAAAAACTCTTGCTTTTTGTAAAATTCCATGGTATTATTTTACTTGCGTTTCGGGGTGTGGCTCAGCTTGGTTAGAGCGCCGTCTTAGGGAGGCGGAGGTCGCGAGTTCGAATCCCGCCACTCCGATTCATGTATAGGCGTCAAAATCTTTTTACGAGGTTTTGACGCCTTTTGCTTTTGTAGTTTATTTATTGATTTGGAAAATTGTAGAAAAAATTTGAAAAATTTAAAAAATGGCTTGCTTTTTATAAAATTCTATGCTATGATATTCTTCGTTCCGGGGTGTGGCTCAGCTTGGTTAGAGCGCCGTCTTAGGGAGGCGGAGGTCGCGAGTTCGAATCCCGCCACTCCGATTGTAAAGTCCTTTATTTTCAAGGACTTTATTTTTTTGTGTTGCATTTCATGTTGCATAACTCATTTTCTATTACATATTCTATTCCTAAAATAAATAGGAAGTTAGACAAAAATAGTTTAGGTATGCCAATAGATCTAAGCTCGTATACACAATCAAATAAATATACATTACCAAGCGATGGATATATTCAAGCAAGAGCTAGTTCTACTAATCTATCAATTATGGTCGCTATTGAAGGTAAAAATAATGATTCACCAACGCTTTACATATCTGCTGACTGGCAAACAGATAGATATGCAACAAACAGTATTTATGCTAAAAAAGGTATGCGTGTCTATATGATTACATCAAAGGGTGGAGCTACATTCTATCCAATAAGCTAGAATTTGTATTTAAACATTGAATATACAAAAAATAATTATTTAATTTTTCAAGCAGACTAATATTACTATAGGATCACCGCTATCTGCTGTATTACTCGAGTTGCCAATATAGGCAGTTATTGTATTTTTTATAGGGTTAGCAAAGAGTCCAAAAAAATGAAATTGATTATCTCCAGTGTATCCTCCTAAAGCAAAAGCTAAAGAATACCCGGATGGAATTGCCTCTGATACATCAATAGATTCATACGATTTTATTCCATTAGACTCTATGATACCAGTGTTAGCAAGTTTGAATTGAACTGTTATTAAATAGTTTCCTAACTTCCTAGTTAATATAAAAAGAGTGGCGAACACCCCTTCTTGTTCGCCACTCTTTTCCCATGAGAAGGATTCAATGGGTAATTTCAGAGTACCATACCTTCTGCTGATCCGTCAATTATAGAATGCCGCCTGGATGCTATCGTATCCAACTTTTCCATCTTTTACCAGGTTCAGCTTGTCCTGCACTGCAATGGTCTCTTTTCTCGCATCTTTTCCATACTTGCCGTCTTCGTTCTGATCATGCCCCAAAATCTCATTGCAGCGTCTCTGCCACCACTTAACTACCGCTCCTGTGGAGCCAACCTTATAGATCAGTCCGAATCTCTTCGCCTGCAAGCAGATCTGCTGTCTTACATACCGAGTATTCTTGCCATCTTTTCCATCTTCAGCCAGCTTTCTTCCCTGCGCATCCCGATAACCGTCTGCATTCGCAGCTTTCTGGAAATTCTGAATATTGATATTACAGGTTTCTTCTCTTTGCGCCTGTACTGATACCATTTCAAAGTCCGTATAAAAGATATTGATATCACACTTGTCACTTATTCCAGGGACAGATCCGGATGATGTATACTGCCAAATATCCGCAAGGTCAATCTCCGCCGCTGACAGACTGGATGTATAACGTGCATACCATACGTATACCTTTCCTAGTGCTTTTACGATCCGGTTCATGTCAAAATATTTATTAAGATAATCTTTGTTGGTATAGATTACCGGGAGATAACCGGCTGCTTTGACCTTTTGCAAAAATGCAATTGCCATATCCGTAGCCAGCTGTTTGGTGACATTCACGCCTCTCTTACGCGCATAATTTACAGAGTCGTACTCAAAATCAAATGCAATAGGGCATTTGCTCCAGTACTTTTTAGCCTGAGTGATACAAAACTCTGCTTCTGCCACTGCCATTGCTACCGTGTAAGCATACGAAAACCAGTAGAGCAGCACCTGCACTGCAAGATTAAAACAGGCAAGTGCATTACTCACATACTTCTCGTCCACGTTATTTTTTCCGTATCCGGCGCGAATACCTATAGGCTTATATCCAGCATCACGCACTTTTTTGATATTAACATTTCCATTGTGTTTGGAGATATCCGGTCCTTTTGATAATGCCTGTTTCATGTTACTCCTCCTTCTTTCCGTCAAAGTCCAGCAGATTCCTCAGCAGCTCGTACATGCCTGTGGCGGCCAGTCCCGAGATCATTCCACCCAGCACAACCTCTGCATTGATACCCGCCTGCAGGTGAATGATAATCGCAATGATGGTTCCCATGCTCAATGATGCCAACGGAATAAACTTGTTCGGAAACTTGTCAAATGCTTCCTTAAGCACATAACCCGTCAACAGACAGATGCCCAAAATAATAGGGTCTACGAGTTGCAATAAAAATGATAAATCCATAATGTTATCCTCTCTTTCTTAAAATGCCTGAACGGCTGCCCACATCAAACCAGCTACCAAAAATCCAGAAACGGCTCCGAGAATAGTGTTAAATATGGTCTTTTTGGCGCTGCTCCACTCTTTTCCCGGCGCACTTTCCATGTCATCTACACGGCTGTCTATACGATCTACTTTTTGATTCATGCTCCCAACAGCCTCATTTGTATGCTTCACTTCTTCTACAAGTTTCACCATTGTATTTGACATTGTATGTATTTCATCCACTATAGGCTCCAGCTTATCCAGCCTATGCGTGTTTGATCGTGCCCTCTGTTCTACTTCTGTCAATCTGTGTTCCACATCAAGTTCATTCATTTCTCACCGCCTCCTGGATTTCTGTTGCTGTTTTTTCTTATTTACATTGTAATATACAATCCGACATTTTTTGTACCATTCTTCCAGCCCTCATACTTCGGTAAATAGGAAGTTAAACGACAAAGAAAAAAATACAATAATAAAAATAATAGAATTACTATTACACAAACATCTCCATCTGATCCTTTTATTTGTCCATCAGACGGTTACGTAACTGCCGATAGCGCAGTTGGTATAACCAACCAAACAGTTATTGCAACAACTAGCGGTGTATCTATTGTTACAGCAAGATCTAATGGTAATTTTTATGGTTCAGACTGTGTATATGTTCGTAAAGGTATGCAATTATATATTTTAGTTAAAACAGGCAGCGTATTTTTTTATCCGTTAGAATAACAATGTGTCGTAAAAATTTTATTTAAATGTTATAGTTAATCGCATCGGACAATTTACTTTACACCATATATTTCAACGGGTATACACACACTGTTTGCCTTTGTTGATGTTCCATACGCTTGAACCATATTACCTTGTCCGATACGAATACCATTATCAGATCGTGTAACACCTCTCCAACGCATATAAGAACCCAGATACAGCAATTCCGTGGCTCTATCAATGGGGATAAATCCTGTGTTAATACCCTCTGTTTTACCACCACCATACGTAGATCCACTAAAAATTATGAAATAGAAACTATACTTGTTCAATGTAGGCAATTCAATCTCTTGTGCTTCAAAATCGACACCGGTATTTGGATTCTCCCAAAGCAACTCTATTTCTAATTTTCCACTTAACTTCCTATTTACATCAGCAAATCCAGCATCAATTCTCTCCTCCAGATTATTCATGGTGTCTGCATCAAAAGCGTCACCTTCTTCTGATACCGTTCCCTCGTTCCTGGTAACTGTGACAATTTCTGAGGATCCATCCTCTTTCGTCAGTTCCCTTCGTGTAGGGAACTCAGTGATTCTGTTTTTCCATATTTTCTTAACCCATTCTGTAATTTCTGCCATAATCCATCCTCCTATAAAAGTAATCCGATTGTGTCTCCGGCATATATTTCATTGCCGGCATAGTAACTAAATTGTGCGCTTACGACCTCATACACATCATTTAAAATCTGTTCGATGGCATTGTATGCCTGCCATGTGTTATACGGCGGTGCCGGTACCTGCGGTGTATCTGCATGCACACAATATGCTTCTCTTATTGCTGTTACGTTTGATGATAGATTGCCAAAATAGCTTGCTGTCGGTAGCGCAGGTACATTATTAACATAACTGGTTCCATCCAGTTCCAGCACATCTAATAGTATCTGTATATCGTTTTCAATTCGTAACAGATCAGATGTATTCAAGCACCCTTTCAGACCTGCCAGATATTCTTTCTGTTCTTCTGGTGTCAGATTAGTCCATCCAGTTTCTCGCAATCTCTGTGCATACTCTACATCCGCCTGTGTCCTGTCCGTCACCGGAGTTATCCACTCATATGGGTAACTATATGCTGATGCATTACTGGTGTACTTTGCTCGCGCCTTTCTTCTTTGTGTCCTTTTGTGGTAATAAGGATTTATAGGCCTCAGGTCCATCAGATCAGCCCCCTCTCGCCTGCATAAATTTCTCCTGTGTATGCCGGATCCGTCACCACAGTGCTATATCCTCGACACTTGGCTACCGCTATGTATCCTCCAGTGAGATCAACATTCTGGCTCTCAATCAGTGTCGTGGATGTGCTGCCATTCATAGATTCAATATTTACCCAATTTCCTACCTGTTCTTGTTGTTCCAGGTACTTCATGTCCACCTTTTTCCTTAGCGCATAATAGCTCAACAAGCTATCTGCTATGGCAGGCAGTTTCTCCGCATTATGCAGCGTGCAGTCTGTAAATTTCTTCAGGATTTCTGTTTCCCCGGCTTCCAACAGTGGTGCATTCTTCTGATAGATAAATGCTGTGTTTGCATATTTCTGTCCGGAGATCACGCACTCACCTGCTGCCTCCATATGGATTATCAGATAATTTGTCTTTACCATCCGGATGGTTCCTGCTGTGGCTGTAATGCTCTCCGGCTTATACGGTTCCGAAAATGTTATTCTGGTATCTCCCGCCTGCAGGCTGCCCTTATAAATGTCCGTGGTTTTATCTTCAATTGCATAGCTTTTGCACTCGATAGATACTCCTGAGACATATTTGTCCAGTGATACCTTGGTATGCCCATTTAGTTTGCGGTTGGTTCCAACCGTGGATGACACATAACGGTCTGGTTTATATACCTTAATGGTATCGCTCCGGCTGTCATCCGCCACTGCCCCGCAGGCAAAGCATATTCTCTGCAATGCCTTCCGGCACGTCTGTATCCCTAAATAACCAGTCAGTTGTATCTCTGCCACATCATCGTCTATGCTATACTTCGTAATCCCTGCTGCCGCAAATACTGCCTGCAGGATGTTTCTAGCCAGCTCATTTATGTATATCCGTCCATCATAAAAGGTGTATTTATCCATCAGACCTACACCGTCGATGAGTTTGAATGATGCGATGTTTTTGGAAAAGGAGAAGTCATCCACATAAAAGGCACCGATTGGTATCATATCCCCATTGCGGTACTCCGAAAGTGTTACCTCCTGCGTCTTCTGTACAGACTTCCATGCTCCATTTTCATTTCCGATATCAAAATCATTCTGCACATCAACAATGGATATGGTGGCCTTGTTGATAGGTATGGTCGCTGACGTAACATCTATATCCTCCTGCACCTTACCGGACTGGATCATGTCCTTATCCCATACAATGTATTTTCCGTATAGGATGTACTGCAGCTTAATGTACCTCTTCGGATATGAGGTTCTGATAAACTCCACCTCAATCTTTCCGTAATTCTGTACAGGATTATCGCACACATACACAAGACTGTCCGGATAAAAAGTTTTGCTGATCAGCTTAATTCCGGTCACTGTATACCAGGTAATCATCAACTCTACCGGGTAATCGTCCTCAAAATAGAGCGTGATTCCCGCGGAGGAATGCTGCGATGTAAACTGGATCAATAATTTAGGGGTACTCTCAAATGTGCAGTCGTCCCGTGATTGTTCTTCACTCCAAAATGCAATGTCTTCCGGCGCATCCGGCAGGATGCTTTTCTCCCCGGACAGCACAAACTGATTTAACTCTGTTGTTCCATAGTCTTCCTGCAGATGCTCTGCTTCAAACAGTTCGATATTTCCTATGGACTGGTTATCATCCGTAGAAGGAGACGCATCTGACAATGCCGTGACGTCTATAAATTTCATTTCTGCCTTGCAATATGTCCTCATGTCTCCCCCCTTACGGTGTCTTATATGGCTTCTTTGAGGTCATCCGCCAAGATAATCCTTTATACTGTGCCCCAGTCTCCAACACCATTTCCACCTCATCCTGAATGCTGGAAAAATATCCGCAAAAATCGAATTGCTTACTGGCATCCGGAAGAGTAACATGATGGAATCTATTCTCACAATCTGTAATGTGCTCAATCAAAGTATCATACAGTTCCGGATCCTCAATCGTTCCAATGGATATCCTATAATTCTTGTACAGTCCGATGGTCTCAATATGTGAATCTCCATCTTCTGTTCTCTCTGCAAATTTTTCCAAAAAGTCCAATGTCCTCTTGATAGATATTAAAGGGATGTTATATGTAATTCCGTCTATGATCAGACCCTGCGTATATTTCCTCTCCATATTTCATCCCTTCCTATCCTTCTGCGATTCCTAACCGTACTTCTTCGTTCTGCAGGTATGGTAAAAATAGTCTGCCGCATGTCTCTCCGTCCAGGATCAAGGATGCATCTACTGTGCCTCCACTCGTCGGCATGCGATCCGCAATCTTATCAGCAAGTGCATCCATCCAGCCAGTGTTCTTTTCCAAAGGTAAGACTGCTTCGCGACCAGCTTCTCCGATTTCTGCGAGTGTAGCCCCCGTGGTAATTCCTCCGTTAGCAAGTTGCGGTATAGGTGCCCTCGGGACTTCCGGAAAATTGTGCGGTCCGAACGATTTTCCACCAACTACAGGTACCCAGTCCGGAAATTCAAAATGTAACTCGTTAAATGCTCTAATAACTGCATTTATACAATCTATAAATCCATTAGCTAATGATGCAGCCAATGACAGCAAACTTATTACAACATCCTTGAAAATCTGTTTTGCATCTTTCCATAATTTTCTCCAATCACCATTTATTAAGTCACCCAAAATCGCAAACACATCTTTAATAACCTTCAGCATTATGGTAATTGCATCTATTATGATGTCTACAGCAAACTTCACTTGTTTTACCAAGTCCTCTAGGATGGGTTGCAATAGCGGCAACAAATTATCTATGATCCACTGTAGCAGTTCTTTCAGGTAATCCCAAAAAGGCTGTATATACTCTATCAATGTAACCAGCAAATTCATAAAGGCATTTATCATGGGTTTGAGATGTCCCTGATATGTGTCATCAAACATACTTGCCCACTGTGTCAAAACTGGTTGCATGTTATTATTCCAAAAATTTAAAAAGGATTCCTGTAGATCAGATATTCCATCTGTAAAATGGTTTACAAACGGTGAGATGGAATATTTATAAAGCACCGTGAATCCGTCTCCAACCTGCCCGACAATATCCGCCACGGTCCCGGAGAATACTGCCAGCACATCTATGATACCTTGTACCGCCGTTGCAATATCATCCTGGTTATTTACAAACGGATCCAAAAGCAGGTGTAAAATATCATCTGCAAACTGTGCTGCGATAGCAGATACTGATAAAAAGACATCCGAGAACATCTGGATCAGATTTGCAGTCAACTGTTGCCCGGAATCACTTCCAAACGCGGAAAAAATCAGTGCGAACGCTGCTGCCGCAGATGCAGCCAATAGCAAAATATCTGCTCCGATATCAAACATCTGCGTGAGATGCTTCTTGATATCGTCTTTGTTGTCATCCAGGTACTTCTTAATTCCCCCGGTAAGTTTCTGCGCGATGGTCGCACCTATGCTGACAAAGGATGCCGCAATTGTCCCCAGACTGGTGACGAATGTAACAGCAAAATTCCCTGCCGCATTCTTCACAGATTCCGCACTGAAGATATCTATAAAGCTGTCCTTTATGGATGCCAGGTTGCTACGAATATTCTGGACCTGTCCATCAATTCCAAGCTTTTCAAAGGCTTTCTTCCAGCCTACCGAAAACTCTTCTTTGATCTGCTTTGCAATATCTTTTACTTTTCCAAGTTTGGAAGCCATCTTATCGCTGACCTGTACTTCTTCGTACATACCAGCGGTACTGCTGCCGCTCCCCCCGGAATCGTTTTTCTGTAATACATTCAGGTCATCGAAAGCTGCCAGTGCTCCTGCTGCCTTTTTGGCAACACCGGATGTCTTTTCCAAGGATTTTGCATAATCGACCTGCTGCTGTTTCGCTCTGGTCCATGTACTCTGCCCACTGAGCAGAGCAATAAACTGATTCATGGCGTTGATTGCTTTTGTCAGCCAATCACACAGCCTTGCCAGCGCTGGTGTCACCATCGATACGATAGGTGCCGCAAGCGTTCCCAGCGCCGCATTCAGAGTTGCGATAGAACTTTTCAATGAGGACATCCGCTCATTAAAACTTCCGGAATACTTTGCCATGTTCTGGATGCCTGTCTTAAAAGATTCCACCATTGCATTAAATGCTTTTGTAATCCAGTTGAAAATCAACAGAGAAAGTACAATTCCCTTTAGCCGGCTGAGCAGCGTAGACATAAGTCCCGCAGATTTCTTAGCTGACTTTCCGACTTTCTCAATCTGCTTTGCTCCGGATCCGATGCCGCTCTGTTTGGCTATAATCTCATCATGCCTCTTGCTAAGCATAGCCATTTCTCGATTCGCATCGCTTAGCTGATCCGACAGCTTTTGATACTCCGCCGTGTTTGTCGGATCATTATATGCTGCATTTGTGGCTTCTAACTTTGCTTTGGCTTCCGCAAGTTTATTTACTTCCCGCGTGGCATCGTCAAGGCTTTTAATATATGGTTGCAAATTTTCATCCTTAAATCCGAGTTCTCTCATCTGATTAAGTTCTTCATTTGCTTCCTCTACCTTTTTCTTAGCCTCTTCAATCTGATCAGTAAGTTTCTTATACTCATCAGTAGGTATTTTTTTAGATGCCATTTCCCGCATGGCATCCTCTAACTGCTGCGCCTTGCGGGCAGTCTTTTCCATCCGGTTTTCGATCTGCATCAGCTGGCTGGACATATCCGCATTTTCAATTTTTGTTTTAATCCTGATCTCTCCATCATATCCGCCAGCCATTTATATAGCCTCACTTTCTAAAGATTCCCAGCGCTTCCTGTTCTGTTTTTTTCTTTGCTCTTATCTGCTCCATTAGAGCATCATACTCGTCGATCTTGTCCTTCTGCTCCTGCGTGTACTCCGGTTCCGGCTGATCCAGCGCATAGATCTGCTGTGCATCCTGGATAGCCTTCTTCTCCGCATCCGTCTTGGCTTCTTCTTTTTTCTTTCTCCGGATCTCTATCACCTGAAGAAAAGAGGACTGCTTATGAGGCATATTCCAGAGCAACCCGCAGAATTTCCACCAATGCATATCCTCTGTTGCGAGATCAATACCATAGATGCTACGAAAGTCCGCATATATGCGCCACTGGTCAACATCATAATCTACCAGACGTCGTTTCTCTTCGCTGCTTCCATGTCCGTCATGGTTCCATCCATTCATGAGCCACTGTATGCACTCTCCTGCACTTTCCCCCGGAGGACTCGGTCTGTCTTCTTTTTCTTCATCTACATCGCCAAACATAAGATGTAATATTGCCACAATCTTGTCATACTTAGTCAACGTGTTATCATACTGCACCTGATATATCAGTATTCCTATGCGGTAATCACAATTGACCGAGTATTCTATTCCTGTCTTCGGATCTTTCCATATCTCCGGAAGTGCCTCGAACATGACATTTGTCATTTTATTGCTCCCCTTCTGTTGGGATTATATTTTTTCTTCACCTGTTCAAATCTTCTGCCAAACAGTGTGTTCATTACGGGGATGACCTGCTCAACAAATTCAAACAGTGCTGTCTCATCCGGTACGATATCACCATATATGTTTTGAATCGTGCCTTCGCCGAATAATTCATCCAGCGCAGCGATAATCTCTTTAAGGTACTTCACGCGGATGCTGTTAATATCCAGTGCCACCTTGATAGCATCACCGGTGTCTCCCGCAGTAAGCTGATCGTCTGTGTGGTTTTCCTTCCACTCTTTCATCTCCACGTCACATCTGGCAGAGATACTATTGAGCTGGTCAATGATATGCGCAAACCGGTCTGCAGTCTGTGCATCTGCCACGTTGATCCGCAGCACGGTCACTACCTGATCGTCGTCCTCATCTCTGATTGCAATACTTTTATAGCCTGTGCTTAACTTTACCTGTTCCATAATTACCATCCTTTCAGAAATGGGGCAGGACTGAAAGGAACCTGCCCCATTATGCTAATTGTTCATTAACACCTACATTATTTTTCTTGCGTATTTACACTGGCTGCCTGCGGTGCCCAGGTGAATGTACCATCCTCAGATATAGTAATAGTCCCCTGTTCCACATCCCCATTGCCGTTAATCTGTATAGTGGATGTAAGGTTGTCCCCACCGGCTCCACCTACGCTGGAAGGGCACACTGTTACCGGTACTCTGATACAATCTCCGGTTTTATTGGTAATGTCCGTCTTGAAGTACCTGTAATAATAGGTATTACACTCTTCTCCAGTCGGAAATTTCTTCAGCAGATCGTCAATTGCCTTCTGCATATCATCAGACAGGTAATCTCTCTGTGGAGACATGGATAAAGCATATCCCTTAACAGAGTTGCTGGCACTCTTCATGTTGACATACTGGGTAGACTCTGTATTCGGTCCCCAGTCCTCAGTGATCTCCTTGTAACCGTCACCCATCTCTACAATTTTAGGAGTTTTTCCTCCCATGAGAGATCCGATATCCATAAGAGAGACCATGTTGGTTCTATCTTTTGCCATCTCGCTTTTCCTCCTTATTTTTTATAAAAATACCGCAGCTGCATATTCACCGCGTACGTCACTGTATTATCATCCTTTGCCGCTGCAAACACCGGGGATGTTCTCTCGATAGATTTCAGTTGCATCCTGGAATCGCTGAACGTGATCCCGCTCTCCTCCAGCCATCCTGCCAGCTGCTCCAGCATCGTCTGATCATCTATGTTTGCCCGGTTGGTATCCGCAGAACATTTGTAAGCTATCTGGAACGGGTACTGTGCCTCATAACTGCCGCTCACATACCGTTTGAGGTATACGGCACCCTGCATCGGGAACAATCCGATAGATCTGTCCTCATTGAGATTGCTCCATTTCACGGTGCTGTTATCGGCGGTAAAGCTTTCCGGATAATCCGGATACCCAAGGACCAGTTCCAGTATGCCTTTCTGCACGCTGGTCGCATCCTTAACCGTCAGTAATTCCTGCTTTTCTTCCATCATTTTCCTCCTACTTCAAAGTGAGGTAATACATCTTCGTAGTTGTCCACAGACGTGATCCGGTATGTGCCATAATAGTGATCTCTGAAATACTCGTACACCCTGCTGTCCGGCAGAGTTGCACCGGTGCAATTTCGCTTTACGAAGAAATCATTCTCCGGGGAAAATGTCAGGTACCGTTTTTTTTCCTCCGCAGGGAGCTGTTCCCATTCCTTCGGATCCTTGTACGGCTTCGGCAGGTTCTGATAGGACATGTACAAGGTGACTGCTGCCGCTTTGTCCTGTCCACTTTTCGACGCTGTCACACTGTTCTTTTCCACAAGATCTGCTTTTTCAAGTACCGTAAGATAATACGTTTCTTCCTCTGTATTGGGATCAAATGCCCGGTTAAACAGAGTAACTACCTTGTTATCCCAAAACATCATTCCACCCCCGCATACAGCAGTCCTGTTCCTGCCAGGTACTCGCAAACCGTATCCCTGAAGAGATGAATCTGCGCTGTCTTGTCTCCCAGCACCTTATCTATCAGAGTTTCATTACTTCCAAAGCTGACAGATCTTCCGCCAGAGGACATAGACTTAATATTTGCCACAGTCTCGTCGTTGGCATGTGAGTTCTTGTAATCGATCTGATACATAAGGTCTGCCAGGGTGCAGGTAGCCTTTTGGATTTTCTCCCCGTATTCGGTGATTGCATCCGCATCAATGTTTCCAAAGGTCAGCTGATCCAGCTTTGTGCTGGCACGGTCATTCCATTTTGGGAAAGCGGTATCCGGAATAGCATCCCCATAATATTCTTTTTTGTAAAATTCATATGTAGTATATGCCATCCGATACCGCTCCTTCCTTAACCTCTGGTTACGATCTGCATGATGCTGATTGCCTTGATAGGATAATACTTAGGACTGTTGGAATCGTTATTCTGAGCAATCTCCCAGTTACTTCCAGTTTCCAGCTGTTCAGCCGTAGGAGATACCACAGAGGTATTCTTCCAGGAGATACCATAGGGCGCAAATACCTTTCTCTGTCTGGTATACAGAGTGGTCTCACCGCCGTTCTTTGCAGGATTACGGTCCATCTCAGCAGGTACTTTCGCACCGCAGTTGGTATATTCAATGGATGCGTTACCCAACACATAAGAGGTGTACTTTGTATATCCCTCAGCAGTCATCTCATAATAGTCAGAGGATGCAGGTACTCCCGCAGGTTCTGCAACCGCCTCATAATCCTTACCACTCTTAGTGTAATAAGTCTTACCTTCCTGCACAGCCTGGTCCTTGGATGCTGCATAAGTGGGTGCAACATCCTCCGCAGGCATGGTATCATCTACCAGCACCAGTCTGCCGTTCAAGGTTGCAAGAGGCAGGGGACGCTCGATACCGTTTGCATCAGTATATTTCAGATACTCCAGCAGATTAAGGTTCTCCAGTGCAGTGGCTACTACAGAGTGCATGACCACGAGCGCAAAGTTTGCTTTCTTATCGCCCAGGGATCTCTGCATGCCGGTATTGAGAGTGGTGGGTCCAAAAGTGCCTTCCGGTTTACCAGAAATGTCATAAGTATGAGTCTCTACAAACTTCTTGCCCTCACCAGTGCTCATAGCAAAAATGCCTTTCAGCACACTCAGCAGAGTATCCTGATCTACATTGTCCCAGAACTCTGCAACTTCTCCCGCTGCCGCAGAATAATCATCTCCGGAGATATCAGACACAAAGTCCTTCTCCGTCCATCCCTGTGCACGTCCTACCGCGATACGCCCCATAGAGTAGTTACCGCGCTGTGTTGCACCGATGTCGGTCTTACCGTCATAGTTCACAGTACTTCCGGTCAGTCTTGCCTTGATCAGGGTGGTGATGAAGTTACCGCCCTTCTGCTCAGACAGCCGGGATGCATACTCGGAACGCTCGATGATTGCTCCGGAGTGCAGCAGCTCATTCAGTCTCAGATTGGGAGTTTCACGCACAAAGGCGTCAAATACTTCGCCATTGAAATTTACTACATCAAATAATGCCATAGATTATTTCTCCTTCTTTCTGTTCTTCAGATATGGTGTGATATCCAGATCCGGGTGTTCGTTTTTCAGTTTCATGATTTCCGCCATAGACAGGCTTACGCCGTCCGGGTGGTTGATGTTATTGCCGAGAATCTGACTGCGGTTCTGCTGCGCCTTCCAGGTCTTTTCATCAATGACAATATCCGGCTTGTAATTGCCCTCATCATCCTTGACAATGGCATCAAACAAATCATTGATGCTTTTACCCCTGGCTTCATCAGAACTCAGTTTACCGACAAGCTGCGTCTTAATGGCTTCTGCAGTAATCTCATTCACAAAATGCTTGTCTTTGAAGAAATCCTCCACCAGCCCTGCCAGTCTCGATTCCTCATCCTTCTCTTTCCGCTCGTTGCGCTCCTTTTCCAGGGTAGCGGTCAGTTCCTCGATCTTGTTCTGCATTGCGTCAGCATCAGGTTTAGAATCCTTCATGGTCTGCAGTTCCTTTTCCAGATCCTCCTGTTTCTTTTCGAGATCTGCTTTCTCCTGCTCCAGTGTCTGCATCTTGGATAGCTTCTTATCCATCTCGTATTTAGACACAAATTCTCCGGGGAATGCCTTCTCGATTTCCTCTGTGATTTCCACCCCAAGTGCTTTCAGTTTGTCAATAATGTTCATTCTCAGTTTCTCTCCTTCTTAAAAGTTGTTGTTCCGGTCAGTCCGGCACGAATGAGCTGCTATTTTCTCCATAGCTGGCATTTTCCAACGAAAAAGGCACGCCCTAAATAGGACGCGCCCTAAGGATCATCCTATGATTTTTGTAGGTTGGCGAGCAGACCTCTTGTCTGCCCGGTTGTGCTCTTTCTAATTGTCAATATAATTCTAACACCATATATTACAAATTTTGTACCAATTTTCACGCAAAAAAAGAGAGCCTATTACTAAGCTCTCCCATAAACTATCCATTTAAGGTTCATATCCATAATCTTCGATTGCCGAACAAATCATAGACATTGATTCTGTATAGCCCAATAGCATTCTCTTATCTTTTTCTGGTGCATCTGACCGCAAAAAAGCTCGTACCTCTTCTCTTAATTGCAGCCATTCTGCCTTGTTTTTTTTCCCATTCATAAGACGACATCGTAATTTATCTGCTTCACTTGAATTTTCAGTGATAGCATATTTTTCATTGTACTCATCTATGACCTTTAGCAAACCTTTAATATCAGCCATCTCTACCACCTCTCAATTTTTCAACAAATCCCATTACATCATTATCAAATTCTTCTCTTGTTCTTTTAGTATACCCCACATTTTCAGCTTTTTCCATAGGTGCTTTTATGGAATTACTGTAAGCTGTAGCCCTACCATTTGCAACAGATGCCTGCTTTTTCTTAAATCCTGCTACCTTCAACCGCTCTGCCTGAGTTTGCAGATCATGTTCTGTGCAGAAATGCTCATATGCCTGGTTCTGTGTCCGCAGCTTATATGCCAGCTTATCATACTGCGGCTGTAACATCTCCTTTACATCCGTCTCTGCCACTCCATCGATTTCCGCTTTTTTCATCAGCAATTCCCGCTTGGTCTTCCGGATGGCGCGCTCCATGCGACGCTGCTCCTGCTGCCGCTGGTAAAGTTCCTGGCTCTCGTGGATGTCAATCTTCGGCTTACCATCTGCATCCACGTAAGGATTCCGGAGCGACGGATCCCACGGTTTATGCGAATGTCTGCAGTTATACCCATGCAGGCCTAAAGGATTCACCACGGTTCCCTGTCCGCTGTCAGGATCTATGGTATACCCTGTCGCTTCCAGCAGATTTTCTATTCCATCATCCCGCCCAACAATTTTATAGACCTTGCCCTGCCAGTGATCATGCGATCTCAGATCTTCCGGATGCTTATCATCGTGTCTGGCACCCATATGAGCCGATACCAGGACATATTCTATCCCGCCCTCTGCTATGTACTGATTCGTTACCTGTGCCGCCGTCTGATTCATCGATGTCACAATGCAACACCGGACTGCTGCCTCCAGTGACCTGGTTGCTCCTGTCGGATAATCAATCGTCACTCCTTTTTGTGCATACCGATCCAGTACCTCGCACACTGCACTGCTATATGACTGAAAACCGGTTGCCACTCGCAGGTCCACCTCATTCAGCAGATTCAGTAGATCTTTCTGCGACTGCAGCATGGTTGTCCTGTTCAGATTATTCAATTCTCCGAACGTTTTCTGCATCTCTGCATTCATGGCAGCTATCACAGCATTGTTTTGCAATGGTGGTGTCACATTCCCCAATTTACTCAGCACCTCTTCATCATCAGAAAATGATGTCATTACACTCTCTCGCAGGATCCTGCGGACCTCTTTTTGACTCAGGCCGGACAATTTTGCAATTTTCTTTACTATCTCATCATTATGCAGTCCCAGCTGCTGTAATCTCCACAGTTCCCGGTCTGCTGTACCGGAGATTTCACCATTTTTCAGCAGACGCATAGCTATGTCCTGCAGGATCCAGTCTTCCAGCTCCTGATACAGTTCTACAAGCTTATCCGATTTTCCGTAAAAATAATCCGGTGTCAGCATTAACCTTTTCCTGCCTCTCTCTTTACAAGCTCCACCCATTCTGATCCGTGCGCCTGCTTTGCCCGCTCAAACCAGTGGTCTCCGGTTCCCGCTGTATGATACTTCAAAGGTCTCCCTGTCGGTTCCTTCTTTTCGTACTTGTCTGCAAAAGATCTCCCATCCGATGTGAGGTACAGCTCTCCAGTATACTGGTAGTGCGCATAAGGTGTGTTGTACGCTATCTCGCCACCATAAATTCCTTCCGGGTAGTTCACGCTTCCTCTCAGTGCCCCCTGTGCAAACGGAATATATTCATTACAGTCAGCCACTACCTGCATATTCAACAGCTTCTGCGCATTTGCAATATTCTTTTCAAGTCTGTCTGTATCGATTCGGACATCGATACAACCAATCGTTCTTCCATAATGCATGTTTTATCATCCCTTATCCTGACAAACAATTCCGGCGGTCCTATCAAATCTTTTTCATCACAGTTCGGTTCTACTGGATGCCCTTCTAAAGGGATAAATCCTCCCTTTGCAAATTTAGGTAACGTCGGTCGCGATGTTGCTGCATTTACAATCTCAGTTGGTATCTCATTCATGCCCTACTCCTCCCCAAACAATCCCTGTTGTTTCTGCTCGCTCGCCTTTTCTTCCTGGACTTCTGCCTGCATCTTGTCAATCTCTTCATCATTAAAGCCCTCATATTCTTTGAGGTATTTGCGCTTGCTGTATACGCCCTGAATCATCAACTGATATGCCCTGGTTCTGTCCTGCTCGAAGGATGCCAACAAATCCTTGAAGTAGAAGACATCCTCGTCTGCCACATCCTCATCCAGTGCATTTACATAACCGCTCGGCATATTGTAATATACATCGCAATACTTATCCAACGCATAGATCAGGTCTTTGATTGCCCTTTTCAATGCTGTTCGAATATCATTGATTGTTTCCACAGTTTCGCTGTCATCGCTCTCGATCTGTGTAGCTGTTACCATACCTGTCTTGCGGTCCAAGATAAATTGTCCCTGAGAGAAACCGGCTTTTGTGGAGATCATGGACAGAATGGAATTGATGTCTGTGATACGCTGATCCGTCAAAAGAGTAGGAACGTGTTCATCGATTGTATTCTTCGCATCCACCCCATGTTTCAGACCATGTACAAATCGAGGGAGACTGACTTTCTCCTTATTCCCATTATCCTTGTTTCTCTTTTCCAGTGCATTTTCATCTATGAATGTCAAATGCTGAGAATCCTCTACCTCGTCACCCTTGCGGCTCCATGCCACATCCAGATCATTCAGTTCTTTGATGCAGTTGGCAAAGATAGCCACTCCTTCGGGAGAAGAATAATCAATAGTGTTGTTATACGGCATCTTAAAATATCCAAATAAAGGCTTCTCCACGTTTGACAGGACCTGTGTCTCAGGGATATTCTTCCACTCTGGTACATCCGTCAGCTGGATCTTGTTCCACAAGCGATTACCACCTTTAGACTTGTATACTTTATTTTCAATAGTATATGTTCTTCCTACTTCCCCGCCATCCATGACAGAAGAGGTAAAATGCTGATATTCCAGGCGTGTGTAATAATCTTCGCCTTTCACCAACCGGTCAAAGAAAATAATACCCAGGATATCCCCGTTGCTGTTCTTTTCTGTAACTACAAAACTGCCGGGCATGACATAGTCGATAGCTCCGGCGGGATTGTATGTACCGTTCGGCTTCAGAATGATGCCGCCGGCACCGCAGGCATCCTCCACCTTATCCCTAATAGACTTCTGAATCATGGCTTTGATGCACTGGTTGATATAGTCGGCTCTCTGGCTGCCACTGACCGTGATATTGAGATCCATGCAGGTCTTCTTAGCTGTGTAATAGCAGAGAAACTTCGCAAAATTAATAGTCTTGACATTATCTTTCGCCCAGTACGGACGCCCCTTTATGATAGCCTGCCATTCGTTCTGTGTCAGTTCCATAATCTCGGAGGATATAATATCCACCTTAAATTCCTTTTCCACATTTGTTTTAAACAGATTCATGATAAACTCCTTTACTCTCGCAAATATGCTCATATGTCACCGCCTATAATTTCATTGTAAAAGCATTGTCATTCAGCAGAATGCCGTGATCCGTTTCTGTAAATACAGGTTCTGTACCATCATATACTCTAAGGTCTAAATCTTTCCGTAAAATATTATCCTGCCCAGAATCAGATATACACGCTACCACCTCCCGTGTGTTCTTATCCACTATGACAAAATACTTAGTCTTCATATTCTTCATTGTCCTCTTCCTCATCCACTTCGCTGTCATACAGTCCATTATTTCTCCGGCTCTCCATTATCACACGGTTCAGACCGTAGATCAGAGCCATCACGCAGTCCTCTCCCAGTGTCGGATACGCATCCGAGAACGTTCCATCTTTCAGCTGCTCATGTTCCAGTGTTGTCAGCTCGTGTGCAAGATTAGGGCACCGCACCGGATCCACCACTATCTTTGTGGTCTGCTGTAACCACTCCCAACAATAGTCTCTTCCCTTGCCGGATCCCCAGCGCTTTTTCGCACCGATTGCATTGAATCCCCAGTCCTGCAGTTCTGCAATCGCATCAGGTCTGGCAGAATCACATATTATTTCCTCTTCAATGTACTTCTTAATCTTCCTGGCAAACGAACTATTTTTGCATCTCTTTGAAAAGACCTCCCCCACGCAGAAAATAGTATCTATTTCGTCATCATAATATGCTTTTTCAAATACCTGTGGATGTTCAAAACCAAAATCCAGTCCGTGGTTAAAATATGGCATATTCTCAATTTCAGCATCTGAGATGGTTCTCTCTTCCACATTATCAAAGATGCCTCCACCGGTACCGGTTACTTTCCCAAGGTAGTTATTGTCATAGTACTTAGGTTTATGAGCTTTAAACCATTCCGCACGTTCGAAAAATCGCTTTCCCAACCATTTAAGTGGCACATTGAAATAATAGCTGTGGCAGATCCTTGTCTGCGGTTTGCTCTGACATTCCTCAACGTACTGGTTCATGAAATTGTTCTTTGATTTCGGCGGATTGAATATCTTAATATCCAGCGCCGGAGTATCCGATCTTAAGAAAGTATCCTCGATATTATCCATCTGCTCCACGCCTGCCATCTCGTCGCACTCCTCATGGATCAGAAGTTTCACATAGCCAAACGGCACATTAAATGATTTCAGTGAGATCGGCTTGTCCGCACCTACGAACATTATCATCTGACCGGTCGGCTTATATACTGCACACATAGGTGATTGCTTAAAATCCCAGTTATCCATATCGTTGTACCGAATTACGGTCTTCATAAACTGGTTATAAACAGAGCCTCGAAGATCTATCTTATATCGGCGGGTATATACCACATGCGCCTGTGGATCCTGCCTAATGGTCTCATATGCTACATTGCCCCAGAAGTTCGACTTAATGGAGCCACGGCCACCCTTGGATATGATTTCATGTACATCAATCTCACCGGCAAATGCTTCATGTACTGTTCGATAAATCTCCACAAAATCAGAAGTAATATCTGTAATTGGAATCGTCCACAGTGGTGCTTTCTCTCGCCTCTCCTTTTCCTCACGTTCCACCCTTTGTTTCTCCGCAATTGTCAGAGCTTTCTCCAGTCCGTCCATAGCCTTCAGTTGATCTGCAAAATCTGGTGCAAACCCAAGCCCATCCACAACCTCTCCCTTGGCAATCTTGCTACGACGCTCCTGGATCTCTGCAAGTGACATGATATCCCGGTGCTGCTCCTTTTCAATACGTTTTGTCTGTTTCCCTATATATGCTAAAACTTCAACATTTTTCAACAGGCGTTGTCCTTGTGAATAAGCTGTTTTTTCAGAATACTTTGCAGCTATTGCAGCCTGTGTAGCATTTCCCCCATTCTTTATGTATTCATCCGCAAACGTCTTCCTTTTTGGGGTAAGCTCGTTCTTCATCCACTCACCGCCTTATAGATATCCAGCAGGCAGAATATAACATCTGCCATAGAGCAGGTCTTCAGTATCTCATATTCTTTGGTCTTCCATTCTTCCTTACCCGGGTAATAGCACTCCACTGGGGTAACGATGCTGTACGAGGTGATCATCCGGCTCTGATCCTCGGAGTAGAACTGTCGCTGGTTTATCTTTATGATCATTCCACGCTTTACCAGCGCAGTCTGTAATTTCTTCATCTTCCCTCTCAGGTTCGCCATCTGATCATCTCCTTTCTGACAAAATAAAAAGACCTTATAACTCCATGCATATCATAGAGCCATAAGGCCTTAGGCAAATACCGACGATTTAAACGCGGACCTCTCATTTCGAGCGTTCTACCCGACTTAAACTATATTTACCTACTACGATTATGCCATATTTTACTGATTTTATCAAGGAAATCCTTATCTTGCCTGCTCAGTGGCTCATGCATTTTCTCTGATTCCTCTGTATGAAAATATCCATGATGAACATGCCACGTTTTATTTTTCTTATCTTTCTCTATAACCTTGTAACGCTTATTATCCTTATCCATAAATGCAACTCGAACAATATCCTCGCCGCCTACCTGCACATACGTTCTTCCCTTGGACATTGTTTCCAGCAATGGTTCATAATTTTTAATACGATTTGCTACAAACTTAATGTTTTCATGTTCCAATAACGTATGATACTGGCTCCCGTATGGATTTCCTTTCTCACTCATGCCACTGCTGGCACCTCTGCCACCCATTACAATCTCGCCTCGTTATTTTCTGTAGAAATCAATGTCCCTTCATACCCTTTCTCGGTCTCGGACCGGCTTCATTCCAAAGATTATCCAACTGTTCACTTGTCTTATCTCTTTCCTTCCTATATTTCTTTTCATATTGCGCATATTCTTTGTTGGTGTAAGTCTTTACCGGATATCCAGCTTTCTTAGCATGCTCTTCTATCTCCTTTAAGGTCCGTGGAACTACACTTTTTACATTATTCCCAAATCCAATTGTCCATGTCTTTCCATTTTCATTTCGGTATGTAACATTAGTTCCATTTATATTTACCGTAATTTGTTTTATAGTATTCAAACCACTAGATCCGCCGCGTCCACCAAAAAACTGTAAATTTATTACCATTGTGCTACCTCCGCCTCACGGAACTTATCACTAAATGCCTTTACCCTAACAATATTCCCATTGCACTCTTCCGGCACGCTGCCATAGAAAATAATCTGTGTAGGCTGCAACCTATCTACCATTTCAAAGTACCCGTCCAAGAATCTACGCTTCTTTTCCTTACTGTTCTGCGTGCCAACCGAGGATATAGCCACCACCCCGTGTGCCGGTTCTCCGTCAAAGCACCATTGAAACGATTCCCTGCCACTCCAACAGATTGTCGGAATTACCTTTATCCCGTGCATCTGCCAGTATGCGCCCAGCCAGTGCTTCCGGTAATGGTTATATATCTGCAAAGGTTTAGGGAAATCTGTATACAGGCTGAAATCCGGTGTCAAAACATATCGGAACTTCTGCAACATAGGTATGTATCTGTCCGGATCCGTCCACAGTCTGGTAAACTGGTAATCGTCAAGGAAGAAATGCACAGCCTTTTTCTCCGGCTCTCTCGCATTCTTCGCATAGTTGAATCCGATAAATTCCGCAGTATCGAACTCTGTCCCTTCTATTTCCGGAATATCATACTGTCCGACTCCATCAAATAACATCTTCTGTATGTTCTCGTAGTTTCTCTGCTGCTTGTACATTTCCCATTCCTTTCCTCATACTATAATTATAAAATAGGTTTCTTCACTATTTGTACCAAATTACAAGGGAAACACCATCTTCATCTGCCCATTCGGTTCTTCCTCAATTCTCCCGTTCTTTCGCCGGAGGATCTCCTGTGCCTGCCGCCGTCTCCTGTAAAAACAGTTCCGGCTGATCGGCATGATCCCGTAATGGGCTTCCAACATATCGTAACTGGTTCCCTGCAGGATGGATTCTGCCAGGCGCTCCGCAATGACATCATCAACATATCTGCATACCCTGAGTACATCCGTATCCATGTTATAATTGTTTATGTTCACCCAGCTTCCCTCCTGTCCTGTTTAATTTCATACCTACACTGTATCAAAGAGAGATTGTGGTTTTCTAACCTGGGAATATAAAAAAAGAGCCGATACATGGATTTCTCCATGTATCGGCTCTTGGGCTCTGTTTATTCCTAATATGTATTATTCCAAGGTACTCGAACCTCTGGATAACAATTTTTGAAATAATCAAGAATCATTTTATCTATTTCAACAACAAGTTTTTTTATCGTATCCACGTCTGCACGAACTCTCTCTATTTTTACATATTCATTTGTCTTTACGCGATGTGCTATTGCTCCTCTAAAAGTAATAACTTCATCTAATTTATCTATTCCCTGCAAGTTGCATATGTCAGTGCTTCGAATACCAATCATTGTACCAAATAGATCTGTGATTTGTTTTTGCTTAGGAGTATTTAATCGCTCTGTCTCTTTATTCACCAGGGTTCTATAAACCTCTTTCCATCCTGCATCACAAAGATCTGTGGGTGAAGCAATGTTTTTTTCTCTTATATGTTTATTTATTGTTGATTTGACATCATGTGGTAGGCGTCTAGCTTCTCCAGCAAGTGCTATATGTTGGCTACAACATTCTTTCGTCACGTCTTCTATGTAGACTTCAAATGCAGATGCTAAAAAAATAATTGCACTTCTCGTTATATGATCATAGGCAGCTTTCCCTTTTTTATTTCTACTGATCCGAACCTCATCATATGTCTGATCTAGTCTATTAACTGTTTCTAAATTTTTAAGAAATTTCCCATATGCTTTTGTTGGCATTTGGTATTCCCCCCTTTTGAAATATTATATCACATTTATATATATCTTTCAAATTTTTATATCATCGCCACTCTCAACCTAAAAATAGATCTCATGCACTCCTGATCCTCTGCAACATAATGCTGCCCAGCCGTGCTCCGGTCCTTGTGTCCCAGATAATGTCCGGCATCCCATATAGTACCGCCACGCTTACAAATATTGGTGGCCGTGGTCTTCCTGAAGAGATGGGGATATACCCGGCGTTCAACCTCCGCTCTGCTTGCGATGCTCTTAAGTGCACTACGGATCCCGGAATCAGATAGGCGGTTATACTTTCCGTGGACGCACCGGGTCGCTACAAATAATGGATCCCGGCTGTTGATACTGCAGCCGCGCTCTTGGATATACTCCCCGAGATATTTTAAGGCAATATCATCAAGGTATACGGTCCGATAGGTGCGGGTCTTTTGACCATACACTGACACGGATCCAGCACGCCAGTCTATGTCATTCACATTAAGTCTTTCCGCTTCACCTACACGGATAGCCGTGCTCCGCAGCAGTTCCATCATAGCGCGGTCGCGCTTGCGAATGCAGCCTGTCTTAAGTTCTTCGTACTCCTGCGCTTCCATGTGATCTACCGGCTTCTGAATCTCCGGGTAAATTTCCACACTCTCCACGGGGTTTTCCGTAACTATCTTAGATTTTCTCATCCATGTAAAAAATGCGCTGAGGTGCCGCCGCTGATTATTTAGTGAAGTATTGCTATTGCACCCTTTAATGCTATTAAGCCACCCATCCACATCCATACTGGTGATCCGAGTAAGCGGCTTTTGACAGTAATCCGTCAGCCGCCGCACCGCATCCGTATACTGCCTGACAGTCTTGTCTGACAGCTTTGGCGCCTTTTTGAGCATAAAGAGATCCATAATATACTCATTAGTGTCATCCACGGTAGCAAGCTCTGTCTCCGGCGCATCCACCTCTACCTTAGTCAGTTCATCGGTGAGGACTACACCGAGTAAATCCAGCTCCTGGCTATCCAGATGGTAACGCATTTTCAGCATGATATTGTTTTTAACCTGTTCCTTAATGTCCATTCCGTAACCCTCCACAAATTTCTTGCCTGGGGATCACTGGTGTGGTATAATACTCCCAAGCGTGAGAGCGGTACAATCTACTTTGGTCGGTGGGTGTACCGCTGTTTTTATGTAACAGACCATTGACAGATATTGTCAGTCATGGTATTATTTGTTTGAAGAGAACAAATGTTCTGTATTCGTGGATTCGTCCCGGTGCAGGACATTTTGTTTTATCTGAGATCTATCGCATCCAGACAAGCGTTTCAACCCATATTCATGAGCAACTTATCATTCTCACTTTCTTTACCAACCGTGCGCTTATACTCCGGCAATTCTCGGAGCGGACACCAATCTGGCTTTTCATATGTTTCTGAATTAACCTGTCTTGCCACTTCAAATGCTTGGCAATTGTCTTCTCCATCACTACCGTTAATATGGCATAAGTTGCAATCAAAACACGATTTCGGCATATCCATCACTAATACTGCTTTAGCCATATGATTTTTCCTTTCTTCACTAAATTTCAGTTTAGTTATTTACTTCTTACTGGTAATCTTGTTTTTAAATCAAACTTATAACACGCTTCAAAACACTTACATTTATCATCCATATCGTGTAATTTCTTATCAATATTGCAACCGAGCATTGCATTTCTCCCCTCTATTCCTTCTGAATGTTTGCAATGGCAACAAGTATTTTGTTTATTATCCATCTATGTTCACTCCTTTTCTAAATCCTAAGTTACTTACAAAAGTCGCATACTGTATTACACTTTTTCCACTCTTCCGAATGTTCCGCATATCCATCAGCACCGTTCAAATATTTATAAGCAAGTACATTTAGGCACCTTTCACAAGCAGATGCTAAAACAGCAATGGCTTCTTTCAACGTGTAATCTCCACTATTTACCATTGCAAGTATAAGATCTTGATTTCCACCGCCAATGCCTGTATGATGTTCAAGTAATAGAGTGGTTTCCGTACCATAATCCCATTTTCTACCCCAGGGTTGCCACCACTTTCTTAACTGACTACATCCACACGCAGCACATGTATGTCCTTTATACCCCTTTATTAGGCCGTTGTCTTTTTCCCACCATTTTCGTTTATGCTTACAGCTTGATTTTTCATTCTTATCATGCACCTTATATATTTTTTCCGTAACCTCTAAAGGGAAGCATGAATGGTATGTAACCACACCTTCCGGTATATCACAGCTATAATCATCTGTTTTTTTGATCATCTTTCCGTTTTTATCCTCGTACCAAATTCCCATTTTTAATTTTTCACGATCAATATTCATATATTATTATCCTCTCTTTCTTTAATTGCCCAACTACCGAATTTTCCTCAGTAGTTTGATTTCTCCCCCGTATTACCGGGGGATTTTAACTTGCTTTTGAGTTATTGAGTGGAACTCAAATGGAAACTCAAATTTTTAATTAAATTTTTCACTTTTGAATTGCTGTTTTCACTTCCTTCCCATGATTTCAAATCAGCCGGTCATGATGCTTCCTGCAGTCTGCGTCAGCGGATCCACCGGCGGTTCCATGACCACCCCAGCTTCCGTGAGTAATGCACGGGACCACTCCCTGACGGTGGTCTTGTCCTGCTGATATGACATCAAAAGTTCATTCATATACTCTTCAACGCGAGTGAGCCGGTCTTTGCCGAATCCATATTCGTCCATCAGCGCCGTGAAGAAAAACAGCATATACCTTGTAGCCTGCTCATTGATGGTATTCTGCGGTGCAATCTGCTTCTGATCCAGCCAGTACTGATAGGATCCCTTCCGGGCGGTGATGTCATCCTCGGTATAGGCTTTATACTCAATGGACCATCCAGCCTTATCCATCAGCCGCTGGCTAATCTCTTTCAGATCAACCTTGCCCGCGGACCAGTCCGCTTCCATTTCATTAACCTTGTTCGCCAGTCGGGAGATCCGCTGCCCCTTGAATCCCTCCCGGCGCATGATCACATAGCTGCAGATGATTCCCATTGCTGTCCACGGTGTCCGGTCGGCCATACGGCTTTCCCGGGCAATCCGCTTGCACTGCTCTTTGATCTCTGCCGGTGTTAAATGTCTCTTTCCCATATATCCTCCTACGCAAACCGGAGTTGCCCGGTCTGCTCTGTTTTAATCACCATGTTAGGTGTTCTGTCCGCAACACACAGCTCCGGCAGATTTGCCCTCACCAGTGCCGCGGGAATCGGTGGACATACCGCATTGCCACATCGGCGGACCTGTTCGCTGCGCGGGTAGGTCTTTCCGGTGTAATCATGGTCAATTATGTAATCGTCCGGAAATCCCTGGCATCCGTACAGTTCCCGCGGCTCCAGCATCCGAAGCCCGATATCCACAATCTGATAATCCACGCCCTCAATTGTCACCAACCCAAATCTGTCTTTGGTCGTAACCGTATCAAGCGGTTGCTCAATGTCCTGACCGGTAGCATCCCCATAATATTTAATCAAAAAGGCTCTAACCTCTCCGAAGTGCCCGTCGCCGGCTGTGATTGTAGGTAATGGCTGTCTGATATCTTTTCCGTCACAATGATTGTTCATCTGGATGAGATTCGCAGTAACAACGCTGTTATGATCCCATGCGGTCACTGTCGGAAGCGGATTTTCTACTGTTTCCCCAGCACCTTTATATCCTCCGTCATAGTACTTATGCAGGAATGATGTGACCAGTCCATATCTGTTTGAGCTGTCAACTGTCATGATTGGGTCTTCTATAGTCTGTCCTCTTACTCCATCTTTTGAGGTTTCCGAATGGTACTGGATCAACGTAGGACTTATCAGGCAATGCTCATTTTTACTCACAATGGTTGTAAGCGGCTCCCGGACATCTTTGCTCCGGTCTTTTGTAAATCCAGTCTGCCCGATCTGCACCATATATGGCTCTACAATCCCATATCCGTGCTTTCCGGTTATAGTCGGCATTGGCTCTCTAATGTCATTCGGTCTACGCTCACCACCATGATTACACTGAATGATAAAAGGCTTTGGATTATTCAAAACGAATTTTATAAATCCTCTGGCTATCCTGTCCATCGTCTTTTGTGCAAGCGGTCTCACTGCCCGGATTCCGTATTTTTCTTTTATTTCTTCTGAAGTATCAAAGATACTTGGACAGGGCAAGGAAAAATCCAACTGCGTATATGCTCCAACATAAGGTTTTTTCAATCCTGCCTTTACCTCTTCACTGTCTGCCGGTGCGTGTGTTGGCTCTGGCCATACAATCGGCTTGTCATCACACCGGGCGATCATGAAAAATCTCTTTCTCATGGTTGGCGCTCCGTAGTCAGCAGCAATCAGTTCCCGAAATTCCACTTTGTATCCAAGATCAGTAAGCTGCTGCACAAATTTTTCAAAAGTCTTACCCTGTTTTGCCTTAATCGGATGATGCCGTCTATTAAGCGGTCCCCATGTCTTAAACTCTTCCACGTTTTCCAACATGATCACCCTTGGTCGTACCAGTCCCGCCCACCTGCAGGCTACCCACGCAAGACCACGGATAAACTTGTCCTTCGGTTTGCCGCCCTTGGCTTTGCTAAAGTGTTTGCAGTCCGGGCTAAACCAAGCAAGTCCAACCGGATGCCCATTGCAGGCTTCGACCGGATCTACCTGCCACACATCCTCACAATAATGCTTTGTGTTTGGGTGATTAGTCTTGTGCATCCGGATAGCTTCCGGATCATGGTTAATGGCAATATCCACACTGTATCCGGTTGCCATTTCTATTCCAGTGGATGCGCCCCCGCCGCCGGCAAAGTTGTCAACGATCAGTTCTCCGTTAATCATGGCATCACCTCCGGCATAAAATCAAACAGTGTAGGCTCGTCCACCTCATTCTCCGCTGCCTGCAGGTACCCCACACCATCCCTGAAATAATCTGGATTCAGCTCACAACCTTTACCGTACCGGTGCATCTTTACTGCAGTCATGGGTACCGTCATCAGACCGCCAAACGGATCATAGACCGTATCGCCCTCATTACTGTATCTGTTGATGATCCGCTCCACAATATCCAGTTGCAACGGACATACGTGCATCTGTGCCCGCCTGCGGCTCTGTGTTGTGTTAAGGGTACGCATCCGGTTGATGTCATCCCATACTTCCATCTGGTTCCAACTTCCCGGCGCAACCACCATAAAGGTAGCCGGGAGTTTCCCGTTTTCGTCCAACTTCTTTGCCAGTTCTACATGTTCCTCATAGCTGTAAATATGCTCCCGGCTGTATTCCCTGTACACGGTCTGAAGGTTGTCCACGGATATATTCTCCAATTCTTCCTTGCTGACCAGCCTGTCTCCGGATGATCTCCAATATCCGTGTGCGTCGATCTGCCACTGGGCGCGGGTGTAATCTTCTTTCGATTTTTTGACAGGATCATCCGCATACGCCGTAGATCTGTCTGTCGGCAGCTTGCGGAAAAGCAGGATATATTCCGGACACCCTACTCCCATCTTGGATCCGTCCTTGCACTGTTCTGTCCATCCAAGACGGTATGTCTGGTTGTTTTCACGGACCACATCCGTTACAACAGTGATCATTCCGAAATACTGGAAGCCATGCTTCATGTAATGACCGATGCACTGTGCATGGAAAGGTTCGATAGTAGGCATTCCGGTACCAGTGGCATTTCCGAACAATACGCGGTCCTTTACATGGATTGCTGCCACTCTGCCGGGACGTAATACCCGGAGCAGTTCCGGTGTAAGAAAATCCAT
Source organism: Lachnospiraceae bacterium (assembly GCA_003447295.1). Classification (GTDB taxonomy): domain Bacteria; phylum Bacillota; class Clostridia; order Lachnospirales; family Lachnospiraceae; genus Acetatifactor; species Acetatifactor hominis. The sequence continues at coordinate 42,619 of DLZQ01000004.1, read as the reverse complement.
CTGTTCAAAGAACCTGTCAGTATCCTGATTGTGTCCGAAGTCGTTATAATTGGCGCTGTATTCGTAGTGGTTGCCGAAGGGAATAGACGTATGTATCAGGTCAATACTGTTGCTTTCCATTGCCCTGGTTTCTTCCACGCAGTCACCATATACCGCTTCATAGTGATTTCCTCTTACCGTTCTTTCCTCTCTGCTTCCTTCCACGCCCATCTTCCTTTCCAGCCGCTCTGCCTTATTCGCAGAATTCAGGCCATACCTCTTTACGATCTCAATCATCTTTGCAACCATGTGATTATGATTCTTCCATTTCTCTTCCAGCGCTTCACGGATCTGCCGCTCATTCTCCATGTAGATGATGTCAATTACCACACGATCCGTCTGCAGGAACCGGTAGCATCTGTGTATTGCCTGAATGAAATCGTTAAACTCATAATCAATCCCCAGAAATATCTCCCGGTGACAGTACCTCTGAAAGTTACATCCGGATCCGGATAATGATTTCTTGGTAGCAAACAGCCGGCTCTTACCATTGGAGAAATCAATCACTCTCTGCTCCCGGAGATCGTAGTCCATAGATCCGTAGATATCTACCACCCCGGGAATTGCTTTCAGAATTGCCGCGCGCTCGCTTTCCAGATCATGCCACAGCAGAAAATGATCATCTGGGGAATCATTTACAATCTCCTGCATCTTTGCTACCCTCATCCCGATGCTATCACGCTTTACGGCAGCTGCTTCTTTCAATCCTTCCGCCGCCTCCTGGAATAACTGCATCTGGCCATCCCTGTCCGCCGTATCCCCGTAATGTACCGGCAGTTCATGCCACCGCACATCCAGTTCCGGCAGATCGTAGCCTTCATCGGAATACTCCGGATTGAGATCAGAAGGTTTTGTAATAAACAATGCCCAGCTGCTTACCCACATCCAGAACTCATCTTCCATGTTCGGGTAAAGTGTCAGGTTATTCGCCTTGGTGCTGTCACGTTGAAAAAATCTGGTCAGTGCCTGCCCGGTGTCCATCACTTCCAGATATCCGGCGTAGTGGATCAGCTCCTTATATTTGTTCGGTGACGGTGTGGCCGTGGCTACCAGCTTATACTGTACGTTCTTAAATTTATCCAAAAACGTCTGATAGGTCTTGCTGCCGAAGCTCCGTAAAACACTGGCTTCATCAAGTGACGTTGCTGCGAAGTATTCCGGCCGGATGTCGCCATCCCGGACACGCTCATAATTTGTTAACACAATCTGGCTTGTACTCTGCTCCACCTCTTCCATTGTCCGGCAGTACTCTGGCTTCTCATATCCAAGAATTTCCACGGCATCCCGTGTGAACTCCTGTTTCACTCCCAGCGGCAACACGATCAGTGCTCTACCGCCACAGTGATCTGCTGCCTGATGGCAGAATTCAATTTCCTGTATGGTCTTACCCAGACCGAAAGATTCAAAAAGTGCCCGTCTGCCGCCTTTCAGTGCCCACATCACAGCGTCCCGCTGGTGTGGCTTCAATGCTTTATTGATCTTTGCAGGATCCACAACAAATCCGCTGTCCTGCGCCAGTTCTATTTTTGATTCTAAAAACTCTCTGTAAGTCACTTTTTCAAAAGGAACCTGCTATAGCGTTACCCCGGCCGGAGGTTCGGCTCCTTTCTTGATTAAAATTGAATTTCCATGCAGAAATATCTTTTGTAGCTACAAATCTGACATAATAATGGTATAAAATTTCAAAAACACATATTTTCAAAGGAGACATGCCTATGTTTAAAATACTTAAAACACAATTTTTAACCATTTCGTTGGTTATTCTTTTCATTACACTTAAAATAGTTTCAACAATTCTTCCTGATGAATTTGCATTCTGCTTTTGTTCTGCTGTCTTTATGCAATACACTGAGCTATGGTTCCGAATCTACGAACTATCAGAACAGTTTCGTCCCATATGGCCTTGGTAGCATTAAGCTGCCATGTGCCTATTCTTTGAGAAAATCATCCAGGCTCATCTGCCCTTTACAGTTTCCGCCAATCGTTGTCGGATCCCAGCCCACACCGATATATTCCAGTACCTTTGCCCAGCCATAATCATTTCCAGCTGCGTCCTTGCACATATGGAACATCAGATAATCCCACTCTTTGGGATTGCTCTCATAGAGCAAATCAAATCTATGTGGCCGTTTCTCCATGTGTATTCCGAAACCACACATGCTGCATCCGGTACGCTGCGCTTTTGTAGTATACAGAGTTCCGTCCGGTTTCTTCTCAATAGTTCCGTAGATATCCGGAATCAGTGAATCTGGCATCACAAAATTCTCTGTAAGCTTTCCCTCACGTAATAACTGCTCATGGAATTCATCTTTCCATCCATTTCTCCATTGCTCGTCCATTTCCAGAGCCAGGGACAGAATATCCTGTCGGTGGAATATAGCAAACGGTGCTGATCTGATTGTGGATGCTCCGAAGTAGTTGCAGCCGTTCATCCGCAGGCTCTTGGCACGTCTGCCGCCCTCGGATGCCATCAGCCCTAAATACGGTACACTGTTATGCTCTTTTCCCCAGTCATCACAGTTCTTTTCTTTGAGGTAATAACAGCACTTGGACGATACCAAGAAATCAGGCTTCTGATAATCACATCCCTCGTTTTCGTTCTCATACCCACCGAACAGCTTCAGCCATCGATGATTAAGCTTCATTCGGGAATCTTTCTGCCAGCCACCATATTCCCCGGTCTCACCGGTAATAATGGCGTGGCGTACTGTCTTATTCTTCTCCGAAGGATTTTGTAGCAGTTCTATCTTTGCTGCCACCTCTTTGGAGATCACCGGGAAGCCGAACTCCTGAATCACCTTCGGTTTACTCCAATAGGTTCCGTCCTCGCGTTTCAACGGTGGTACATTGATAATTCCGATTGCCCTGTGCACCTTCTGAATACTCTTGTCTTCCAGATATGATGCGGATACTCCTGGAACATCAATGTTGCATACCTTTTTCAGGAATATGTAAAGGATAATGCTATCCAGTCCACCTACCGATACATGGCAGTTCAGCCCCCGCTTATCACATTCTGATTTAAACTCTTCTGCCCTAATCTGCGCATACTTACGCTTAAAAGCAAAATCTTGTTTTTCTTTTTGCATGAATGAAGCGATTTTCGCATAAGCGCCAATCCTATCCATTCTTTCTTTTACTGATTCCATTTTCTTCTCGGAGTAAAGACGTCTTTCACGCTGGCCAGCAAACCTCTTACTCCTTTCTAATCTATTCTACCTTATTATCCATCTGCTCCTTGTACATCCTGCCCGCCATCTGCACCAGATAATGCTGCAGTGCCTGTTCCACGCTAATCCGGTGCTTCACGCAATAGCGATCAACGTAACGTTTAAAGTCCTCATTCTGCTCGTACAGGGCAGTGTAATTAATGTGTTCCATCTGCATCACCTACCTTTATTTCCATTTCCCGTCATACGGTATGCGTTCTCCGCTTTTTGATTTTGCCCTGTCAATAAGCAAATCAGCATTGCCGCCTGCCTTTACGATCTCAATTGCATCATCAAGTAACACCTTTTCCCCATCCTTATCAATGAATAAAGTGATGTTATATTTCAACTGCTCCGTAACCTTGTCCGGGTCGTAAAGTCTGCTCTCTGCGAATGCCTTTTCCATCATCTCTGCGGTTTCCCACTCATAGTTACCACAGCAGGTACACATATCCGCAAGACAACGCTGAAAGAACTCTGCAAATCTGCCTGTGTTATAGTCCACTTCAAATTCCTTTGGAATATCAATCAGTATTTTCATCATTTGCTCTCCTCCGGCTTCTCGCACCGTTCAAACGATATCACCCAAACCCACGGATTAGCATCCCAGCCGTAGCGTTCAAGGTCGGATTTTTTTATAGTGCTGCTCCAAATCTCAATAAAATGCTCTCTGGCTGTATGTATGCGATCATATTCATTCTCCGGGCTGTGGATAAACCCTCTGTTATCTATTGCTCCTTCTGCCTTTGCTCCGTCCTCGGTAATCTCCTGCAACCGCTCCACTCTCACATCCGTAACCTTAAGCCAGATACGTGCGGCTTCTTTCGGCATGTGGATGGATGGTCGCCATTCTGGTTCACTTTCAGCCATAGATTCATACATCTTTTCAAATTTTTCATCTGGGAGATGCACTTCTCGGCAGCCTTCGTTTTCCTGCTCTTCAGATGCTCGATATACTATATAGGACATCTTTCTTTCATCGTCCAGATTGCTGATACCCCATGTTTCTCGGACATACAGGATGTCTCCCGGACAGATAGGACAGGTTCTCTCCGCCGTACATAACTGTTCCATCTGCTCCTTATCAGCAAAGTTATGTACTGCATAAGTCCGCCTGTCAGCATTGTAAAAATCCATATCAGGTACTGTATACTCATTTGCATCTTTGCATATACGCCGGGTGCAAGTCTTCCGCCCATCCAGAATCGCCCGAACCATCTCTGTATTGAATAAAATCGGCTTAATCGCCATCTTCCTCACTCCTTTCCGGGATCCTCGGTCTCTCCACCATCACTGGATAACTGCAGTCATATGGTTTCGTGCGTCCGATGCGGATTGCCCGCACGCTGGGATGTTTCTGCATATCATACAGTTCATCCTCATCATAAAATCTTTCACTCATGCACCGATGACCTTTCTTCTCCATATCTTCCGATTGTCAACAGTGTAACCGATAAACCGGCATATTCCTTTTCCAGCGCCTTTAATTGCCCATCTATCTCATCCATACGGTTTACGACATACTCTTCAAAGGATGCCAAGTTATCCGCCGCCTTGACCGTTTCCGGCTGTTCCTTCTGTTGTGCTGGAGCTGGATGCTTAGGGGCTATGCTGTCACTGACAATCTCCAAAATCTTGGATTTAGGGCAGGCATTGAGCTCTGCAAGGATCTGTATCTGCGCTGCCTTATGCTTGGCTTGCCTATATCTCCGGATGATCTCCTCATTTGACATCTCCATCAGACCACCTCCGCTATCTGCCCCAGGTTGGTCAGATCCAGCCGCATCCCGTCCCGAAACTCCATGTACGCCCCATCGGCATTGACCGTGTACCCGTAGATCTCATGATCCGTATCCGGGTAATCATCCAGGAGCCGCACCCGGATCCCCAGTGGATACAGATGCATCATGGCTACCGCCACATTAAGTTTTCCCATCCTGTTCCTCCTCGTATTTTTGATTCAATGCCCTGTAAATTCTGCATTGCTCGTAATGTTTGTCGCAGTACTTGCTACGGTACTGCTCCCGGTCTTTGCCAAAATCAAACCGGTTGATACACTTGGTTTTGTCAATCAGTCCCTCGCAGGTGATCCGCTGCTTATCGCCGGACAAAAAGAAAGGACATATAGCATTGACATCTTGATATTGCGACATTCCCATTCTCCTTTCCTCAATTCGACAACAACTGCTTCTCCAGCTCTGCCATGTCTCCGTAGTTGCTACGCATCATTCCCTTGTTGATCTTATCCGTCTTCTGCTCAGGTGCTCTCCGTTCGGCTCTCTCCCAAGTACGGACTGCTGCTTTCCAGTCCTTCATCTTGTTCTTGCCGATCATCCAGTCCTTGGCTTTGTAAAAATCAACAAAGTACTCAGGATCAATTCCATTCCCACGCTCCTGGCAGTAAGTTCTGACATCATCAACCGACGGTGGCTCAAATTTTTTCTTAGTACCTTTAGGTACTTCTTTTTTAAAATTCTTTATTTCTTTATATTCTTCTTTTGTTGGGAATCGTTCGGGAATCGTTTGGGAATCGGTTGGGAAACTGCTTGGGATGATTTGGTAAGCATCGTAATTATTTACCGTAAATACGGTGTATTTCGAGGTTGCATGCTTGGTAATCTCCTTGGTAGAAATTAGATGCTTTACTGCGGTTCTTACTTCGTCAACCGTGAGTTGTGTCTCCTCCGCTAATCGCCCATACGATGAAGGGAATGAACCCCTGGGAATCACAGTTCCCTCAATCTTCTTGTCTTTCCAGTAGGCTTTTAAAAGCATATGAATAAATACACGGCAGGTATTTATATTCCCATACCATTCCCAATCCAGTATCTTTCGGCTCAGCTTTATGTAATCCATTCAGCCCACCTACCCTATTCCGAAATCTTTCAACGACATCTGACCAGTATTCTCTGCTTTAGGGGTCAGGCACCGCCGTATAGCCTTACAGCGCTTGTTACAGCTGCTGGTCCTTGCCATCTCCCGGAAAAGATAAGCTTTGGCTTTCTGCCGGTCCTCATGGCTGCCGTCCGGTCTAAAATACCCATTGTCTATATTAATGATCAGAGTACCGCGGAGCAGAAGAGCATCTTCCATTGCCTTCCGGATTTTTCGGTCACTCATTCTCGTATCAGATACCAGTTTTTCCCGGGATATCCGGTTCTTATATCCAAAAGGGATGTAGTTCTCGATCAGTATACTTATCACCTCCCGGGCGGATCACCGTCCGCCCTGACGCTAATAATGGCTGTTTGTGAGACACTCCATTACGTTACATGAACGGTTTCTTTCGCCCCGCAGGGCAGGTGTTGCAACCTTATAGGTAAGACCTTCCAAATTCCTGTATAAACTCCTCACGGGTCCCATAATGTTTCTCATAGTACCTCTGGCAATCCTGCTTCAACCGCAAATCAAGCCCCTTATTCGGGTTCATATGGACGGATTCTGGTCCCCAGGTATGTAAGGTAGGGTGCAGGGGTACCAGGAATCCTCTTTCCTCACTGGCTGCCTTTCGGCTGCCATTAAATATGTGATGGATATGAACCACATTCAAATGCGTAATATAACAATGGTTCATATCATCCGTAAGCACGCTCCAACACTTTTTCATGGCTTCCACGCTTTCATCATTTCTTCCAGTTCTGCCGGTGGAAGGGTCTCTATTCCAAGTTCCTTACATTCAGCAATGATTCCGTCAATAAAGTGGCTCATTTCCTTCGTATCATACTCGCTGGATCCTTTGATCATCGCATATGCCTTAAAGGTTCCGTTGTTCTTTATCAGCAACCAGTGTCCGCTTATCCTGCTCATGTCCACGCAGGCCTTGACCGTTACCGTAATAGGTGCGCCGTCAACTTCTTCCAACACACCGTAGTCCTTCAGCATCTTCTCGTAGATCTCTTCTTTCGTGGTGGGATATTCCTGTGCATCTGCGATCTTGGTCATCAGCACCCATGCATATGCATTGGCATCCAGTGATCTCTTCTTGCGGTACTTTTTTGCAGTGATCACCAGCTTGTCCAGATCTTTAATACTGTCATACTGGCGGGACACTTCATCGATAGAGTCAGCCTGGAATGCAATATTATATTTTCCCGTAGCAAAATCCATTGTAATTCCAGCTACTTTACCGGTAAATTCCATCAGGTAGCCTCCTTAGTGGGCATGTTCTTAGCCTTCTGCAGGAAGTCTTTGATCTGCAGGTCTGACAGTTCATGCACATTCTCAACTTTATATGTCTTGCAAATAGAAACAGCCGAATAGCCTATCCTTTTTAGCTCCGCCTCTACCGGTGCCAGCCTTTTCTGGTCAGCTTCCGTTTTATCCGGTTGCTGCGCAGGATCCGTATACTTGGTCTTGTCCGCCTCCCAGTACACATCCGCTCCGATACCAAGTTGCTTACAGGCTACGGAGATTGCATCGGTGGTAGCCATCTTATAGCATTCATCCGACACATAGGCACCGCCCTTCTGCTGCTCCACGAACATTGCACCGCCAACGCCGGAGATAGGTTTCGACCACTCATCGCCAACCTTGATGTACAGATGGATATTCACAAACGCTGCCACTTCCGAACCGGACGGTTCCAACCACTGTCTGGCGACCTCGTAATACCATCCTATTCCGCAGGGTCCAAACTGCTCTGTAAGTGCCTTGATCCGCCACATCGGATTGATTTCCGTCTTGCCTTTCAATCTTCCGCCGGTGATAGGGCGCTGCGCTTCTTTGGGCACCTTCTTCACCGCATTATAGATTTTCAGATTATCTTCCATCAGATCAGCTCCCAGTCAATGCCAACGCTTGTCAGATACATCTCCAGTTTCTCTTTCGCTTCTGCTGTCAAAGCAAAACGATACTCATACAGGTTACTTTCTCCTTCCAGATCCTGCGGGATCATAGCATCGATTACTTCCTGCGCAGCCTCTTCTTTTGCCAGTTCTACCGCAGCCTGTTTCTCCGCTTCTGCCGCCGCAAGTGCCTCCTGCTTTTCTCTTTCTGCTCTTTCAAGAGATTCTCGTTCCCGCCGCTCTGCTTCCAGCTTTGCACGCTCCTCCCGGCGGATGCGTTCATCTTCTTCCCGGCGGATGCGTTCCTGCTCTCTCGCAATGATCTCTTTCTGCTGCTGTTCATACTGGTTGATGTAAAGGATCGTCTTCGTCAGGTCAAAAGATGCCAGGAACATTGCAATAGCTTTCTCCTCTACGTCAGAGTGCATCTGACGGATGGCGTCCAGTCCCTGCTTTACACTTTCCTTGCGATCCATCATCTCTCTGCGAATCTGTGTAAGATTTGTCGTCGCATTCTCCCATTTGCTGTTATAGATCTTATTTAGAGGCAGTTCTTCCTGCATGTCGCCCATGCATTCCAAATATAATTCCTTGATCTGTTCCTTTTTCTCCTCAATGCGGCGCTGCTCAAAAGCAGAGACCTGCTCATTGATGAAATTGATAGGCTGATCATACATATCCACCAGCTCTTTTGCCTTATTTGCGAACTCCTGTAAAGGCTTCATATATTCGTCACGGACTTCCTTTACCTTATCCGCAAACGCCTTCTTCTCCTTACGGAGAGATGCCACTGTAGCTTTCGCATCCTTTTTGCTGTCTTCGGTAAATACCACATTACGGTACTCATCCAGTCTTGCACTCAGGTAAGCCTTGGCGCCCTCAAAATCACAGGTGATCTTTCCTGTCTGCTGTTGTACCTGTACTTCGTAATTCTCCATTGTTTCTTTCCTCCTGTTCATACGCTTCATGCTGTCTCTTATAAAGGTCCTCCCGGTGGAGACCAAGCTCCACCAGTTCTTGTTCCATCACATTATCCATATTTCATCACCATCTGTCCGTCAGCCTGCTCCGCATACTTTGCTTTGAGCAGCTGATTGAGTTCCTTCCTCTTCTGCAAGCTCCGTGCTTCCATCCTCCGGATATCCTCTTGGCGGCAGTCATAACAGACACCGTTTTCGAGTTCTCCGGCATCGCACATGCCACCACAGGCATAACACCTATACCGGTACATTTTCTGCCTCCTGATACTTTAACTTCCGCGCCTTATCGTCATTCTGAAGCAAGCAATAGGCTCTCCGCAGTGTTTCCTTGGTACTCAGTTCCGACAAAATATCATCTTCGGTAAAATCACCGAGAATAATGTGGTGTATTACATTTGCCACACAGCATTCCAACTTCTCCAGTTCTTCCAACCGGTCCTTATCATTGCTCATTTGACATTTTCCTTTCCGTGCCGTATAATAGGCACATAAATAGCATTTGCGTGTTGTTTAGTAGGATCCCTTGCTTTGGTCGGTGCGGGATCCTATTTTATTTGTCCATCTTCTTTCATGGACCGGTACGCGCATGCGCCACCTATTCCCGCACATGTCAGTGCGGATATGTACATTTCTGCCCCTGCAAATCCTGCCGGAAGAATAAACAGCAATAAAAATGCTGCGGCTCCGTACAGATTTGACAGATTAAATATCTTTTTCACTTTCTACCTCCTTCCCGATGCTTGTCCGCACCCTCTACGTGATGCCCAGTTACCACACTGGACACCACACTAAAAAGGCTAATAAGAGGGGAGGTGGTGCTGTCAGAAACACCACGTACAGGGCACGGCACGAAATCTTTAGTCAAATTTCATCTGCATTAGCTTTGCCATCATTTCCTCCGGCAGATCTCCGCCAGCCAGTTCTCCGACCGGAGCATTCAGGATCTCGGCAAGGTCCCACAAGTCTCTCAGCCGCATGGATCCCGGGTCCTCAATTCGGTTCGATATCGTCCGCGCCTGCACATTCTGCCGGACAGCTATCTTAGCTTCAGACACATTGCGCAATGCCATATGACGCAGGATCCCTGCCTTAGCTCTGGATGCATAATTTTTACGGGATTCTTCCGTCTTTAAGAAATTCGATTTCGGCATTTTTTCACTTCCCTTCGTTTTTCCAAGATACCCATTTCGATAAATCGAAATAATTCCAATATTGCACAGTCAATACCGTTTTCTTATAATGTAATTAGAACAAATGTTCCCAACGCTATTTAGAAAGGAGGTAATAACCATGCCCAGAAACACAAAACAGACTTCCACTCGCGCTGCTTCTGCTGCCTCTAAGGTTCTTCGTGACGGTCGGACCAGCAAGGCTTCCAAAACTGCTGCCGGAAGTGCTCTGTCTCAGACACCTTCTAAGAAGAAAAAATAGTCTGTGACCTGAAAATCTGGTGTAAGGCTGTCGCAAGGCCTTGCACCTTTTTTTCATCAAAACAAAGTTTCTCATACCCAAGCAGATCACATACTGCATGCAGAATCTCATGCATTAGCACCTGCTCTTTCAGTTCCTGTGGCATATTCTTGTCAATCTTGATAACACCAGTGAGAAAATCAATTTCTCCTTTTCGCGGTTCTTCCTTATTGACTACTTCTACTTCCATGATCTGATATGTCACACCCAGAATGTTGATTTTGTCCAGCATTGGTTATTCCTCCTTCCCTACTGCTGATCTGTTGCAAAAAGGTAATCAAATTTGCATTTGAATAATTTGCAAAGTGCTTTAATTTCAAATGTTGTAAATTTCCCAGATTTTTTCTTATTTTCATAAGACACTCTAGAAATTCCCAATTTTTCACCCATATCTGCGTTGGTCAAACCATTTCGTGCTTGTTCAGCTTCAAGATTTCTAAACAATTTCTCGTCTCCTTTCTTGCTGTTTGCAATCTGCAAACTGTAATTATAATATAATTGCCGTTAGCAAACTTGTCAATACTTTTCTTTGCTTTTTGCAAACTTTTTTATTGACATGTTTGCAGCTACTAAATATAATGGTTTATATAAAGGAGGTTCCATTATGGGTGACAACTTTAATGAAAATTTACGAAATGCAAGAATGAGAAGGGGATACTCCCAAAAAGAAGTTGCTGAAAATATAGGAGTAGCAAAATCAACTTACTCATTATATGAAAGTGGAAATAGGGAGCCTAGTGTTCAGACAATAAAGAAACTAGCCGATCTCTTGTCTGTATCGGCTGATGATTTACTTGGAATTGAAGACGAACCTCATACACTTGCTGCTCACTTTGATGGTTCCGAATTTACAGAAGATGAGCTTGACGAGATCCGTCAATTTGCAGAATTTGTCAAAAACAAAAGGAAATAAAGTCCTTTAAATAGGACTTATGGTTTGCTATTGTGAAGAAGGGTGATATATTTGACTACTTATGAAAGACTTGCCTCCTCTCCGGATGCGGAAGGAGTTGCTATTTACGATCGCAAATTTCGCAGTCCTAGAATAAAGGGGTTATACTGTGATGGAAATATTGCTGTCAGCGACAGTTTGAATACCGACGCCGAAAAAGCGTGTGTGCTTTCGGAAGAACTGGGGCATTATCACACGACCGAAGGAATTATACTGGAGCTATCCGACACCACCAACCGCAAGCAGGAACTACGCGCACGGCTCTGGGGATATAATAAGCTGATCGGATTACATGGTATCATCTCCTGCTACAAAGAGGGATGCCAAACAGCATATGATATGGCAGAGCACCTAGGTGTGACTGAGGAATTTCTGCTAGAAGCTCTTCAATGCTATCGGAGCAAGTATGGAATCTATACCAAATTTGATAACTATGTTATCTTCTTCGAGCCGGGATTATCCGTGCTGGAGTTGATATAAATAACAAAACACCTATGAGAAAGGGGATTTTATTATGGCTTTAATTGTATGTAAAGAATGCGGAAAGGAATTTTCCGACAAAGCGGACAAATGTCCAAACTGTGGCTGTCCTGTAGAGTTTTCACAGGTTTCCTCTCAGGTAGAAGCTCCAAAGGCTGCATCTTCGCCCACTCCTCAACCTGTACCACAGGCAGTTTCTGTAACTCCGACTCCTGCGGCACCAACATCGGAACCGAAAAAGAAAAATTCTAAAATGGCTGTAACCGGTTTTATACTCAGCTTGATTTTCTGCGTTCCGGTATTCCCTTTTATTGGCTTAATCCTGTGTATCATCGCTTTAAGAAACAAAGCATACAAAAACGGATTAGCGAAGGCTGGTATTGTAATTGCCATTATTGCACTGGTACTCGGTGCTTATATTTGGGGCAATAACGATGATACATCATCTACCACGCCTTCTGCTTCTTCAGAAGCGTCTGCAACAGCATCCAACAAAACTGATTCTACTGTCAAAGAAGAAAATACTGTTGCAACTCCTGAACCCACAGAAGCTCCCACTCCAGAACCGACTCCTGCTGAAACAAAAGAAGAGTTCATGGCATCTTGTGAGGAGCCCGATTATAAAGACTTAGCAAGATATCCTGATGACAATATCGGAAAGCGCATTAAGTTAAAGGTAAAGATTAGCCAGATTCTTCAGGGCGGTTTGTTTGATAGTAATGAATATTACAGAGTATATACAGATACCAGCGGCTACGATCTATACCTTGATGATGAGTATTTCATGTATGATGAACGAATCGATGACGATACAAAGCTTCTTCAGGATGACATAATTGAAGTATATGGAGAATTTGCCGGCACTGAAACAGTAACCAGAGCCTTAACTGGCACCAAAGAAGATGTTCCTAGTTTTAAAGCGTACTATATTGACATAATCGAATAAAATAAAAGACCGCCCCCGGCGCCAACCAGGAGCGGCAAAGGAATTACATCGGGATCCGATGCAATAGCCCTACACAAGCTGATTGTATCATCTTCCCGGTGAAATTACAACCCACCGGGCATTTTTATGCCCATTTTTAGGAGGATGATACTATGGCAAAAGCCCGTAAGCTTCCCAGTGGAAACTGGAATTGTAAAGCCTACAGTCACTCGGAGCCACTTTATAATCTGGACGGATCCCCTGCTATGCTGCCAGATGGTACGCAGGACACGCATCGAATCTATGAGTCTTTTACTGCTCCAACAAGAAAAGAAGCTGAATTTCTCGCTGCAGAGTTCCAACTAAATAAGAAAAAAATATTAAAGAAAAAAGTAAGTAATCTGAATCTGTCCCTCACCGAATCTATCGATAAATATGTTGATCGGTGCATTCGGTTAAACAGATCGCCGGCAACAATAAAAGACTATCGTTGTATCCAGCAAAATGGATTTCAAGATCTTATGCAAATCCCATTGAAAGACATGGATAAAGATCTGCTCCAGGAAGCCATAGATATGGAAGCGCAGAGACCCTGCAAGCGTAAAAAGAATGTAACATTATCCCCAAAGCGCCTACATAATGAATGGGGACTTATTACCGCCGTGCTTAACAAATACGGAAATGATGATTTGCAGCATATTCTAAAAGAACTCGAACTTCCAAACGTTCAAAATAGGGTTCCTGAGTTAATCCCTGCGGAAAAATTACTTCCTGCCATCAAGGGAAATGATATCGAGCTGGCTGTCTTGTTGGCTGCCTGGCTTAGTTTTTCGATGTCCGAGATTCGTGGCTTGACGAAATCAAAATCAATCAATGGAGATCACATTCGAATCGCGGAAGTCGTCATCGTTGTGGATAATCAGGATATACGCAAAGATATTGCAAAAAACGAATATCGAAACCGCACGCACCGGATCCCGCCCTATATAAAGGATCTGATAGATAAAGTCCCCGGTGATACGTTGGTTCCATTCACAGAAGCCCAGCTCTACCATAAATGGATAAAGTTCCTAAATGAGCACCGCTTTCATCACATGACATTTCATGATCTCCGGCATGTAAATGCATCCGTTATGGCATTGCTCCAAATTCCTACTAAATACGCACAGGAGCGTGGCGGTTGGAAAACAGAAGCTACGATGAAAAGAGTATACACACAGACATTTCCGCAGGCTCGTATCGAAGTAGATGACACTGTAGACAATTTCTTTGACAATATTGTCAATGCTGCTTCTAATATGCCCTGGAAAAAATATAGAGCATGGCTCATTCTTTTTGATAAGGAAGACAGCATAAAAAACCAAGAAGAGTTCTTAAAATTTGCGGAAGATAATAAGATCCCGGTCTGAGTATTCCGTGTTGCATTTCATGTTGCATCATGTTGCAAAACATGTGTGAAAAGCGTATTTTTATTGCATAATATGTATTTCAAGCGTAACAGCAACCCCAGTGTTTATCAGTGTTTGCCGTATTTTCGGCTTTTAGCAAGAAATTATTTTACGAGTTCGAATCCCGCCACTCCGATTTAGGGGTTAGTGTCAAAGCCTTAGTTTTACTGGGTTTTGGCACTTTCTTTTTTGTAAGATAATCACAAGGTAATCAAAAAAGTAATCAAGATAACTTAGCTACGAATATAGGTATCTCATTTAGTATCACAGCTTTACTCTCAGTTCAGCAATTCTTTTATTATTTCGTTTTTCGCTTTTACTTTATTATCCGTTAGAAGAAAATCGGTAACTTTTAATGCAGAATATAACATTTAATATAACTTAAATTCTAATAAAACAGAATAACCGCTCTCAGCTTCTTAGACTTTGGGCGGTTATTTATGTCTTAGGCAACTTTTGAATAGTCGATGATGGAAACCTCACTAGCCATCTTCTCAGCCATTGCAATAATATCATCTATTTTTTCCAAAATATCAGTATTGTATAGCACCTCTCCACACTGCTCACATTTCATGCATGGTACATTTTTAATTATCAAAATACAATTTTTCAAGACTGCCGTATAAGTTGTCGTCGATTCTTCCATATTTCCACTTTTACAAGATAAACATTTCATAACTACTTTTTCCTCCTTGTCTTCAAATCACTATTAAATGTTTTTATATCAGGTAAATATGCAGTTATAATTTTTGTATATTCTCCATTATCACTTGCAACCACATGAACAACTCTATTGTCCGTTGTATGTCCGTAAATCAGGCAACTGGGCCAAGGAAAATCATCTGGATACTGTTCTATAATTTCTCCTGTTAAAATACAGTTCTTAATATCTTTTTGTTTGATATCTCTCTGTATACATCTATTTGCTGCGTGTTCACTCATAAATACTCTATGTTGCTTGTAGTATTCACGCAATTTTTGAATATCAATCACTTCTCCACTCCTTCTCTATCCATTTTTTCGGTCACTGCGTCAATGATATACTGTGTAATGCTTAATTCTGCGGTTTTCGCTGCTTCTACTATTTGTGCTTTCTTCTCGGCTTTCAACGTTATTTTCATTTGTACCAGATTGTTATTATCTATATATCTTTGATTACATTTCTTTTTTGCTTCATTGTATCCCGAATAGGCCAAAATTTGCACCTCCTCTAGATATACAATACCACAATCTCCCACCTAGTACCATGTAAAAGATATACAAATTTGCATGGTACTATTCGTCTATTTCGCATATCGCCAATAAATTACACTTTATAGACCAATAATGCAAAAGTTTACACTAATTTGTGATTTCATTTTTCCTCTATTCCGACCATTTCATCTCTTTCTCAGTGATTCCCAGTTTCCAGCACTCTTCCTTCACCCTATCTTTTTCTGCCTGGTTCCCAATCTGATATTTCAACACTTTATCTTTAAACACAATGTATTTTTCATTCTCGGCTTTAAAATCCACAAACCAGTTCACACCTCTGTTCGAATCCGACAGCATCACTCTGGATATCTGTTTCGGAAAATCATTTTTGTCACTGGTAAAAAATAATACAGTGCAATACTTAGGGTTTCCGGCGATATTCCACAATTCGATCTTGTGAACTTTCAGCAGGTCGATGATCGAATCGTCCGTCACACTCTCCTTAATCAGCACGTATTCGTATATTTCCGTTTTCTTTTCACACACTACATTCTCCCCACAACTATGCACCTCCCTAACTTCACTCAATGTCAGTTCATCCTTCAGCAGCACCTCCATGGAAACATGGAATATCTCCCCCAAAAGCAGCAGCTTGTCCGTTTTCGGCAGTGCAATATCCGCTTCCCATTTCGATATGGCCTGCTCACATTGCATTTTTCCGCAAGTTCTTCCTGTGCTATGCCGTCTGCTTTTCGTAATTCCGTTGTTTTTTCAGATAGTTCCATAAAATACCTCCTTTAGTTGATGGTTTTATTTTACGAAATCCACATTATATTTACCACCAACTTTGCGGTTCTTTTATGCAACTCTCAGTTGCCCGCTCATATGCCTTCCAGCATCTCACCTAATGTGCCAAAATCATCCACCACATTCCCCACATATTCTACACCATCTCGATTGAAGAGTATTGTTTTCATTCCCAGTTTTTCCGCAACTAGCAAATTATTTACACTATTGTCTACAAATACACACTGTGCTGCATTGCACCCTAACTTTTCAAGAGTATATACAAATATTTCCTTATCCGGCTTGCGCATATGCACTTCGCCACTGACAATCTTTTCTTTAAAATAATGATTTATCTGATAATAATCTGTCAGAAATTCACTCCACTCTAAAACATCATTGGACAACAGGCAAAAATCGTATATCCTACTATATTTTTCCGCAAAGTTTTTGAAATTTTCATCCAGGGTGAGATAATTTTTTAAATAGTCCTCCATTGTTTTTTCCGGAAAATTATAGCCAAGATACGATAAAAATTCTTTGCTGGTTAATTCTCCCTTCTGTGCCTTTGTGAAACACTGTTCATCCCTGATAATTCTTTTGATTTTCCCATGCTCCGAAGTTTCAAATTTCTGTAAAGTATATGGTACAAAATACCCTTTACTTTCCTTTATTATCACACCATACATATCAATCAGTAAAATTTTACTTTTTCCCATAAGATATCATTGTTCCTTTCACAAAAGTGTACCCAGCATTAGGATTTTCCTGAAAAAATCTTGCTATTTCCATATTGCGTTCGCAAAAATCTGCCGCTTCCTTTCTAGTCATTCCATGCGTCAAAAAGTATTGAATGGATTTTTCTTTTTGTTCCTCCGTTAATCCCCTGCTCCAGTCATTATATTCAATAAAATCATGTTTTCTTTGCTCGTAGTCTTCTCTTTGAGGCGTAATGAAATCCACCCTATCGTTCATTCTTACATCAACATCTTTAAGTCCTAATCTTCTCATCATATGTGCGTTACGAATCGCAGCCGCATAATCTCTTCCTTGTTGCTCCAGTTCTGTTTTCCAATTCTTTTCCATGCCTGCGTGTTCGCACAATCTGAAATAATCCATTCCGTCTATATAAAGGCCGTCACACTCAAACTCTCTGTTGGAATCAATGCAAATAATATATGCCCCTGGTTTGGCAAATTCCATCATCCTTTTTACAAAGCGTTCCGCAGAATCCAAATGTCGAAGGACCGCCTGGCATATCACAACATCATAACTATCCTCTGCATCATAAACATAAACGTCAGAATGAATAAATTCTCCTTGCAGTCTATTTTCCACAAATAGTTTTTTTCCCATTTCTATCAGATTTTCCGCCATATCAATTCCCGTATAGGTACTTCCTTTGGGCAAATATGGCATAATCAACAATCCAAGAAATCCAAACCCGCATCCGCAATCCAATACCTTTACCGGTCTGTCTATCTTCCAAACCTTTTTAATTAGGAACTCCATGTAATCATCATTCCACATACTTTTTCTCGTTCGAAGAAGATATTCCAATTTTGCTTCCCAAAATTCTCTGGTTCCTGTCTTGCTTGCAATATATGATTCTTCGGTTAATGGCACAATCCCCATCAGCTGGTCTATAGATACCCCAAAATACTCTGCAAGAACCGGTAAATATGTAATATCCGGCATTGCCCCACCATTTTCCCATTTACTTATTGTCTGAAACGAAACACCAACTATATCCGCCAGTTCCTGCTGTGTAATTTTCTTCTTGTGCCTTAATTCTGCAATTCTCAAATTTACCTTTTTCATCTGCGTAATCTCCTAACACTGATATTATACTAAGAATTCTCGCATTTGTCGTAGTAAACATATTAGAACAGATTCAACTCATAGGCGAATTTTTCATCGTTGATTATTTCTTTAAAAAAATTGACGTCAAAAAACCTTACCAACATCAGATATCAATGGATAATCTAAAATTGATAAGATTTTCTATATACTTATATAATAGTAAACATCTTAAAATATTTTCAATAGTTAAAACTCCAGGCTATTCGCATTCAGCAGAAAATATTTCATTCCCATGATTACCATGTTTCCAAAATAAAGTTTCAACTGTTTTTCCTCCTGCATTTCTTATTTACAGTTTTTGATTTACAATAATATCCTTTTTTCGCTGTATATTTAATTTCATCCAGACACTCCTTTCCCATCTACCTCGCTGATAAATTTTTCTATCAGTCTGTTTACT
Organism: Lachnospiraceae bacterium; assembly: GCA_003447295.1. Classification (GTDB taxonomy): domain Bacteria; phylum Bacillota; class Clostridia; order Lachnospirales; family Lachnospiraceae; genus Acetatifactor; species Acetatifactor hominis. Next base: position 24,089 of record DLZQ01000004.1, on the reverse strand, counting down.
TCATCCGGCTGGTCAGTATTGGAATTATGACCGGCATTCTTTATCCATTTAAGCGGTAAACCTTCTCTCTGATGCCATTTCTTATTATAGCTTTTTGCTGAACCTGCTCTATCCTTTTCTCCACAGATAAGAAGGGCCGGACAACTGATACGATATGGCAGATCTGCTTTGATTGCCTCAGCAAGCATTCTGTAACCAAAACCGGCGAGCCTTGCATATTCTTTAGGATCTGAATCATAGGACACCATCATCTTCCACATAAGCTTCTGACCATAATCCGTCTCTGCACACCCTCTTGACCCTGCCCTAAGAAGTGCTTTCCATGGATATATCTTATATAATGGCTCTGCTCTTTCAAGAAGCCATATTTCCACTGAGGTCATATAAGACTTTTGAAGCGGTGCAGAATCGATGGAGATAAAGCCTTTTATCTTATCCGGATATAATTCCATATACATTTGAGCCAGATATCCACCCATAGACTGACCGATAATGATGGGATTATAAATTTCTTCTTTTACTAAGATTTCATAAAGCCATTCTGCCATGTCAGACAGACTGTAATTATTCGTAAATGGTCTGGATAATGCATGTGATGGTGCATCCCACACAAACACGTTCTGTTTCTTCTCAAAATATTCTATCTGCTTTTCAAAAAGCCTATGGTCTGCTGTAAGTCCCGGTAAAAACACTAACGTAGTTTTCTGCTTATCTATTATATTTACAAAATAATGGATGTAGCCGCGGGGTGTCTTATAACGGTTTTCTGTCATTTTCCGTCCCCTTTCTATAAAACCTTTCCCAATGATTTATCATTCATATGCCGCCTCCATTGACCGATTAGCGGAAGACCTCATTGGATATTTTATTGACCTGCCTTGCCTTGTTTTTCAATATATTCTTCTGAATATGTTCTATTTTAGTACATAATACACAGCTAAGTATGCTAATACTGTTCCTAAAAATGGAAATACTGTTCCTGGAAATCCTTTAAAGTTGTCTCTTATTGAAAGCTTCTTTATAACAACGGACTGTATGACAATTCCCACAAAAATCATAAATGCGCCAAATATGTATGCTTGAATAGATTCACTTAATGAATGGATTCCCGAAATCCACATAGCATAATAGAGATAATCCCCAAAACCACAGGTTGGAATCAGCACGTCATTCTTTTCTATTCCATATACAAACAGCCTTGCTGCTACACTTTTATTTGCTATGGCCTTTGCATTTACTGTCCGCTTACCTATCCGGGTAAAACTGACAATATCCATTACAGTAACTATTGCCGCAATTGAAATTGTACTTTCCAGTTCCAATTGCTTTCCAAACCAGCTTCCAAGAAACAAAACAGACCATAAGCCGATAATTCCATTTATAAACAATCACTCTCTTTTATATTTTATGAAGAACAAACTGAACAAAATATATACAACACCAACTATGCCAAATGCAAACAGAATTACATCTGTAAAATAAATATTAATTATAACTGCACAAAAACCATATATAACTATATATAATATCTGCCAAAATATTGCCTTTTTTATGATGTCTTTATTCATAATCCTCACCAAACTATTCATATCACAATATTCAAACTGAAAACTGTGCTATAAATTATACCAACCAAAACCATACTTGTATCATGAATGCTCTTTCACATACTGCAAAAATTCCGGTGTCTTTGACCAGTATTTTACACCCCAGTTTTCGAAATTCCATTCTTCCATGTAATCGTTGCACTCGAAATCCACATAATATATTTCTTCGTTATGTACAACAAAATTCGTGGGAAAATAATCAATATTTGTATTGGCAGCATATAGCAGCGCACACATTCTATGCAATTGCCCGATATAGTCAGTTTTCATCTTGTCTTCTAAAATCAACTGATAAATCGTGTCACCATCAATAAACTCCTTCAAAATGCGTTCATTTTTCACATCTGTTTCAAGCATGACAGGCATTTTTATTCCGATTTCTTTCAATTTCCTGTAATCTCTGATCTCTGCCTCAAGCTTGTTTCCGAACTGATAATAATCACAGGGTTCATGATGTATCTGCTTCAAAACATACCTGTTATTTCCAGACTCTGCCAAATAAGAATATCCACCTTTCCCCTTTCCCAGCAATTTAATGATTGTATAGCTTTTCCCATTTACGGTCATTTCTTTAGTCATGTGTTTTCTCCTCTGTTCTATACCTCATTGATTACGGATTTTTGTATTCTGATTTCATATTACAATAGAAATATAGTTTTCACAAAGGTTAAACGCGTAACCCCACATTTTTTTAGTAATGGCAATTACTAAAAAACCGCAGACCATTCCCGCCTGCGGTTTTTTAAACATATTATACTCTTCATCCCATGATCATTTTCCAGATTCCCCGGAGGAAGTGGCCATTGGCCATTTCCAACATACCGGGCAGCACGCCGCCCTTCATACCGCCGGAGATCATCATGCTGCGCAGAGGACTTCCGGCGGAAGAATTCATCAACATCCGAAATTCCGGGTTTTCATAATCTTTTTTGCCGCCGAAGCCCTTGGCGATGGTGGCTTCCACCGCCCGAAACATGATCTTCATGATGAGGCTGTAATCCTTCATTTCCATAACCGTGTTGTCCATGGTGAAACTGCCCTTTTTCAGCACCGGCGGCGTATAGGTACGCCCCAGCATGGCTTCCCAGGCTGTCTGATCCGGCTTGCCTGTGCAGCACGCATACCAGCTGCCCTTCTGCCACGCTGGAACAGGCAGGACATCGCCGTTTTTTTCCATTTCTGCCCGCAACCCGCCAACGCAGACAGCGTATGTGCCTGCGGGTATTTTCCAACCATCCTGCCAGACGGCGAAGCTGCGGTCAGTCAAAGTGAAGGTGACTGTACGGCTTTCGCCCGGCTGCAAGAATACCTTTTGGAATCCCTTCAGTTCCCGTAGCGGTCGGTGCAGACCGTTCTGCGGTGCTTCCATGTAGAGCTGCGCCACCTCCGCCCCGGCACACTTGCCGGTGTTCCGGACGGTGACAGACACCGTATCGCCGTTGACCGTTAAATCGGAGTAGGAAAACTCCGTATAGCTCAGGCCGTAGCCGAACCGCCAGCGGACAGGCACATCTGCCTTGTCGTAATAGCGATATCCCACATAGACACCCTCCTGATACAGGGCATCGGCAGTTTTGCCATAAATCTCAGAGGAAGGGACGTCCTCATAGGTGTAAGACCAACTCTCCGTCAGCTTGCCGTTGGGGCTTATGCGCCCATAGAGCAGCTCGGCGGCAGCCTCGCCGCCCGCCTGGCCAGGCAGCCCCATGTAGAGAACAGCCTTCACCTCGTCCGCCCATGGACATTCCACAGCGCTGCCGCACAACAGCACGACTACTGTGTTGGGGTTGGCACTGACCACTGCCTCGATCATTCGAAGATGACCTACGGGCATTTTCATATCGTCCCTGTCAAAGCCCTCAGATTCATACCGGTCGGGAAGTCCAGCGAAAACAACAGTGACCTCTGCCTGTTCCGCTGCCGCCCTTGCCTCATCCAGTAACGCGTCCGTGGTATCACCCCGGTCGTCGCAGCCAGAGGCATAGATGGCATCCGGCAGGAAGTCCAGCGGTTGGGACAGCCTTGTGGGATTAATGTGGCTGGAGCCTGCGCCCTGATAGCGCAGATTCTTTGCCATGGCTCCAATGACGGCAATTTTTGCGCCCTGCCGCAGCGGCAGTATGCTGCCTTCATTTTTCAGCAGCACCGCGCCCTCGATGGCCGCACGTTTTGCAAGGGTGTGGTGGGCATCATAGTCGCAGGTCGTATTTCCTCGCAGCGCTTCTGCTGCCCGGAACACCAGCTCCAGCACCCGGCGGGCGCTGTCATCCACGCTGCTTTCCGGTAGTGTGCCATTCTTGACCGCCTGCAAGACCTCTTTTTCCATGTAGGCACTGCCGCCGGGCATATTCAGATCGCAGCCCGCCCGGAAGCCCTCAATGCGGTCATTCATCGCGCCCCAGTCCGTGATCGCCATGCCATTAAAGCCCCATTCCGTGCGAAGAATATCTGTGAGCAGCCTCTTGTTGTCTGAACAATGTACTCCATTCAGCTTCGGGTAGGCGCACATCACCGTGGCAGGCTTGCCCTCTTTGACGGCGATCTCGGAAGCTGTCAGGTACAATTCCCGCAGCGTGCGCTCGTCTAACACCGAGTCTGATGTGAAGCGGCTTGCCTCCTGCGAGTTCGCGGCAAAGTGCTTGAGACTCGTACCGACGCCCTGCGCCTCCGTGCCGCGGATGAAGCCCGCCGCCAGCTTGCCAGCCAAATACGGATCCTCGCTGAAATACTCAAAGTTCCGCCCGCAGAGAGGGTTGCGCTTGAGATTGACGCCGGGACCAAGGACAAGGCCAACGCCCTGCTCCCTGGCTTCCTCGCCGATGGCTGCACCAATCTGTTCTAAAAGCTCCGGATCCCAGCTTCCGGCAGTTGTCACCTCGGCGGGAAAACAGGTGGCGGGGCGGGAGGCATGGACTCCCAGCATATCCGCCGCATCCTCCTGCTTGCGCAGGCCGTGAGGCCCATCGCACATGAAAAGGGATGGAATACCGTATTTTTCGTATTTTTTTGTTTCCCAGAAGTTTTCACCGGAGCAAAGCTCGATTTTATCCTCCAGTGTCATCTGCTGTAAGATTTTTTCAATATTCATATTGCTACCTCAAAAATTGTACGTTCCGCTTTCCAGCGTGACCGGTGCTTTCTCCGGCAGATGCAGCTCAGCACTACAGTTTGCCGGAATGGTAATGGTATAGTGCCAGCTATCCGATCTTTTCTCCCAATAGCTCTCCACTCTGCCGTAGACGCTGTCATAGGCAGCTTTGGCTCGGGTAAAGTGCCCGCCTGGGTGGGGTGCAAGGATAAAGTGATTTTCCCTATCCACCCGGATGCCGCACATGGTATCGAACAGCCACGCCACCACGGCGCCCTTGGAATAATGGTTCAGGGAACCAATGCCGCCGTTTTTGCTGTTTGGTCCTTCCCATGCCTCCCAGATGGTAGTAGCTCCATTTTTCGGCATACTCAGCCAACCGGGAATCTCTTCATTTTCCAACAGCCGGTAGGCTGCTTCCAAATCAATATCTGCCAATACATTCAAAATCAACGGTGTGGACAGAAAGCCTGTTCCAAGACGCCAATGGAAATGCTCCAGCGCGGTAAGCAGCCGCTTTTGCGCGTATTCCGTCTGCGCTTCGTCCAACAGGCCGAACGCCAGCGGTCGGACAAGCTGCGCCTGCCGGTCGGTATCCAGTGGATAAGCCACAGTGCGGCGCAGCGCCTGATAGCTTCTGCGGCAGCCGGCAGCAAAGTCACGGTAAGAGTTTGCCTCCTTTTCGTTACCCAGCGCCTCTTCCATCTCCGCCATACAGTCCATCACATGGGCGGTGTAGGCGGTGGCGACCTCCGGATGCGGTACGGCACAATCCTTCCATGTCATGTGGTGGAAGCTTTCCGGCTCTGCCCACTCGCCGTATGCCTGCCCGGCGTTGGAGAGGTACTTTCTATCCTCCCCGTGCAGTCCGGTTCGCTTGGCGGTCGGGTACCATTTACCGCAGCGGTTCTGCATAAATTTAGCATAGCGCCGCATTCCGGACAGATACTTCTTCAAAATATCTATGTCGCCATACTGCTTCCACAGGACATAAGGCATCAGTACTCCCGCATCGGCCCAGCCAACGGAACCGTTCATGCTTGCCATGTAAAAGTCTGTACCGCCCTCTGGTGCGATCTGCGGCAGACAACCGTTTTTCTTCTGCCAGTCGTAGAGGTCTGTGAGGTACTTCTCTGCAAAGGGAAGATAGTCAAAGAGATAGCTTGCCGTCGGGCAGAAGATCTGTGCGTCGCCGGACCAGCCGTGCCGTTCTCGTGTGGGACAGTCTGTGGGCAGATCGGCGTGGTTGTTTTTGGCGCTCCAGACGGTGTTTTCCACGAACTTGTCAAGAAGCGCGTTGGAGCTTTCAAAATAGCCCGTGCGCTCCATGTCGGAGTACACCGCAATGGCTGTGAAATCCTCCGGCTGAAACGCCACATCCGTTTCCACCAGCACATATTGAAAGCCGAAGATGGCAAAGGAGGTCTTGTAGTGATTTTCGCCCTCCTTGCAGATATAAACGACTTCTTGCCGGGGCGTGATGATATCTTTGCGGGAGAGCTGGATGTTTTTCTGCGTAAATTCGCCGCTTTCGTCCAGCAGTTCGCCAAAGCGCAGCTTGATCTTCTCCCCGGCGTGGGCAGATACGGTAAATTCCGCATAGCCGGCGATGTTCTGCCCGAAGTCCAGCACGGTCTTCCCGGAGGGCGTGGTGATCAGCTTCGCTTTCAGCCGCTCATGCTCCGTGATGGGGACATTGTTGGAGGCAGAGGGCGTGACCGGATGGCTTGTAACCTTCGCCTTACCCTGATACGATGGAACATTACCCGCGTTAACCACCTCGCCGTCCTTGTTGTCGGCAAAGCGGATGGGGCCGTCGTTGGACCACTCCCAGCTTTCGTCGGTGACAACGGTCTGCACGCTGCCATCGGCGCGGGTAAGCTCCAGCTGCGCCAGCAGCTTCGTTTCCGTTCCGTACTCATTTTTCAGCCCCCACGCACCGCAGGAGCCTCGATACCAGCCGTCCGCAAGCTGCACCGTCAGAGCATTTTCTCCGTTTTGCAGCAAATCGGTCACGTCGTAGCTCTGGTACTGTACACGCTTACGGTAGTCCGTAATGCCGGGGGCTCGAACAAAATCACCCACGCGCCGCCCGTTGATGTCTGCCTCGTACAGACCGCAGGCGGTAATATACAGCCGTGCCTTTTTTACATCTACATCGTAAAAAAACTTGCGGAAGCAGTCTACGGGATAACGCTCTTTTTTGTTGACCTGATAATCGCCGGTGATCCATTTTGCACTCCATGTTCCGATACCAGTCTCAAAGGATGCTTCGCTCCAATCGCCCGCCACGTCTTTCTCGTCCCAAAGCTGTACTTTCCAGAGCACCTTCGTTTTCGGTGGGACGGGAGCGCCGTCCCATTTTGCGTACATGGCAGCGCTTTCCACCTTGCCACTGTCCCAAAGGACACTGCCGCTGTCATCTGCAGCGACAATTTGATAGGCCGTTTGCTTTTTCCCGCCATCGCAGTTCCAAAACAGGCGCGGAGCGGAAAAATCCACGCCGACGGGATCAAATAAATGTTCGGTTTTCAATCGAATGGCCTTCATTATTCCACCTCCCGGCGAGCCTTGATCTCTGCCTGCTCTTTGTCAATATTTTTTTCAACATTCAGGAAGATCAGCAGTACAGCCAGGACAATGCCGGTGATCGTTTCCAGCCCAACAAAGCCAAAGGTAATGGCTCCCTTTACGGCGGCGGTCTGCTCAGCTGCCACTGTCACACCGTTCACGATTTCCGGGGCTATGTATCCGCTTTTGGCAAGCAACCCGTTGAATACGCCGGTACAGATGCCCACCATAGCCACGGAAATGATGTTATATACGCTCATAGCAATGCCGTCGCAGCGAAAGCCTGATCTCCACTCCACGTGATCCAGCACATCGGCAAATAGTGCCATGAACACATAGGCACTTGGCAGACCGCCCATATTCTTGATAAACTGTCCCACCAGCATAATAACCATATTGGTGGGGAATATCCAGCAGATGGCACTGCCGATGGCATAGAGGATAAATCCTGCCAGTGTCACATTCCGCTTGCCGAATTTCTTCGCCAGAGGCCACACGGCGAAAATACCGATGCCCATGGGAATGCCGCCGATCATGGAGAGCAATGTCTGGGTGATACCGTCGTTATAAGTGCCCAGCACATAGTTGCAGAAGTACACAAGGCTCAGGTTTTTGATGCTGGTACCAAGAATGTAGATGAAAAAATACGCATAGATCAACAGCATGTATTTGTCGGTAAAGATCGCCTTCAGCTGCTGCTTAAAGGAAACCGCCGCTTCCTCGCCAGAGTCCATTTTTTCCAGAGTAACGCGCTCCTTGGTGAAATAATACTCCAACAGTGTCAGAGGCAATGCCAGAATAGCCAGCGTGCTCATCAGCGTGATCCATTTTCCCTGGTCGACACCGATCATGGGCATGATGACCATGGGGAACACGAGTGCGACCAGAATACCGGTCATCATGATGTTTGAAATCTGATTGAAGACTGACAGACCGCCCCGTTGGGTAGTGTTGCGGGTGGACAGCGGCACCATCAGGTTGTGGCTCATGTTATAGATGGTATACGCCAAAGAGTAAAACAGATTGTAACTGACCATGACCCAGACAGCCTGCAAAGTCTGAGAACCACTGGGCACGATAAAGAGCAGAATGCCTGTAATTGTCAGCAGCGGCGCAGACAGTAGCAGCCAAGGCCGTGCCTTGCCTTCTTTGGTATGTGTGCGGTCAATAATGTAGCCCATTGCCACATTTGTAAAGGCATCGATAATCTTGGAAATGATGGGGAATACCACAAGGAACGCGCCACCCCAAAGGCCAGTGAGTTTCAGAACATCCGTATAATAGACATTCAGGTAAGTAGCGAGCACAGCATTGAGCAGCAGTGCTCCCGCCGGACCGAGCAGATACCCCAGCCACTTTTCTGAGGGTTTTACATCCTCCGTATGAATTCTGCTATGAAATAATTTGCGTTCCACGAGTCTTTGTCTTGCCATTGCTGATTCCTCCTACATTTTTCTCACATCATTGCCGAATTTCTATACTCTGCAACAGTTTGTATTATAAGCTTATCACACACGTTGCTCAAAAACTTGCCTTTTTGTAATCAGATTGATATAATTGTATTCAAATCGGAGGGCTACAAAATGAAGCGTGTTGACTTACAATATTTGTGTACTACAATTGGCAATTTGGCGGGTATTCCCATCCGCATTTTTGAGGACGGCGTTCAGACATTTTACTATTCTGTCGTGTATCTCCCGAAAGACCCAATGATCCTTAACCGCAATGAGGTTTTTGCCATCACGAGCCATGTTGGGTATTGCGTCACACCGCAGTTTCACTATTATGGGGTCGTCAACTCAGGCCGCACGAAAATCGTTGTCGGACCGACGCGACAGGTCACGGAAACGGAACAGGAACTGCGGGAGCTTGCCTTTCGCATGGATTTATCTGGTGAGGAGGCTGACGCCATGATCTCCGGTGTTCGCAGCATTGTCCGCATGCCGGTGGAGAGCGTTTTGCAAATGCTGTGTACCGTGAATTATGTCCTCAACGATGAAAAACTGGAATTGAAAGATATCAGCATCTATGAGCAGGAGCAGGCAGAGCTGGCCCTCCGGCAGGCACAGCAGCAAGCACAGGAAAGACTTTCTGTTACCTCTCATCACTTGCAGCCACCAACAGATCATAATACTTACGATGTTGAACAGCTTTTATTGCGGATGGTGCGCAAGGGCGATACTGTGGCGCTGCGGGAGTGGTTTTCGACGGCTCCGGCCATCCGCGGAGGCGTCGTGGCAGGTACCCCTCTGCGACAAAGGAAAAATCTCTTTATCGTCACGGTTACTCTGGCCTCCCGTGCGGCAATTCAGGGAGGAATGCAGATAGATGATGCCTTTACGCTCAGCGATTCCTATATCAGGCAGTGTGAGCTGTTATCCATTCCGGAACGGATAACCAACCTGCAATACCGGATGTTCATGGATTACGCAGAGCGTGTGGAGAGGCTGCGTCGAGGGAAAACGCCGTCAAAACTGGCTGTAGATGTGGCTAATTATGTACAGCATCATCTCTCAGATGCAATTAAAACAGAGGATATTGCCGGAGCGTTGTATATGAGCCGCCCATACTTGTCGAAGAAGTTCAAGGAGGATACCGGAGAAAATATAGCGGATTACATCCTAAAAGAAAAAACAGAGGAAGCAAAACGCCTCCTCCGCTATTCGGATAAATCTTTGACTTCTATCGGGGCCTATCTCGGCTTTTCCTCGCCAAGCCACTTTTCTCGTGTTTTCAAAGTGTATGTTGGAAGCACTCCGCGGGAATATAGAGAGAAATACCTGTAACAACGAGTATGAATTATGACAAGCATTGCGCTGATATCTATCTTAAAAGATTTAAAAAATATTATAATTTTTCCACGCACCGGATCAGTGCATCCACATTCTCTTCCTTCGTGGCCCAACCGGTACAGAATCGCACGCAACTGTGTGCGGCATCGATCCGCTGGTCATAGCTGTACTCGAACTGTTCTGAAATCTTTGCCAGGTGTGCATCCGGTACAATGACGAAGATCTGGTTCGTCCGGTTAGGTGCCAGATAAGTGTAACCCTTTGCCGTAAATGCTTCCCGCAGCTTCTCCGCCATAGCAATGGCATGGGCAGAGATCTCCTGATAGAGACCATCTGTGAAAAGAGCGTCAAACTGCAGACCCAGCAGTCTTCCCTTGGCTAGCATGCCGCCGTTCTGCTTGATGAGATATCGGAAATCCTGTGCAAGCTCCGGGTTTTTGATCACTACTGCTTCTCCGAACAATGCACCGACCTTGGTTCCACCAATGTAAAAGACATCGCAAAGCGCTGCGATCTCCGGCAATGTCAGATCATTGTCCGGCGCTGCCAGTCCGTAGCCCAGTCTGGCACCATCTAAGAACAGATACAGTCCGTATTTGTGGCAGGTCTCGGACAGAGCGGTCAGTTCCGCTTTGCTGTAAATGGTTCCCACCTCGGTGGGATTGGAAATGTACACCAGTTTCGGCTGTACCATGTGTTCAAAGCTGTCGTTGTGAATATGGGCTTCGTAAGCCTCTGCTACCTGCGCTGCCGTAATTTTTCCGTCAGGGCTTGGCAGTCCCAGCACCTTATGTCCGCAGGCTTCCACCGCACCGGTCTCATGGACATTAATATGTCCCGTGACAGCGCAGAGCACACCCTGGTGCTTGCGAAGTGCCGCATTGATCACGGTGACATTGGTCTGGGTTCCACCTACAAGGAAATGTACTGCCAGGCTGTCATCCTCACAGGCCTTACGGATCTTCTCGCGCGCCTCGTCACAGTATTTATCCTCGCTGTAACCCGGTGTCTGCTCCATGTTGGTCTGTACCAGGCGCTCTAACACCTTCGGATGCGCTCCCTCATTATAGTCACACTGGAATAAAATCTTATCGCTCATTTTCTATTGACACCGTCGTGACAGTGTATTTCCTCCTCTCTGGACTTCCTGTTACTCAAATTCAGTCAATCTTTCGTTTCCAGTACCTTGACCAGATACTCCCACACTCTCTTCGTGGAAGAAATGCTTAAGGTCTCCTCTGTCGTATGAATATCCTTCATATCCGGTCCCATGGATACACAGTCAAGGTCTTGGATCTTGCTGCCTAACAGTCCGCACTCCAGCCCTGCATGGATAGCCTCCACCTTAGGCTCAGTGCCGTACATTTCCGTATACAGCTTCACCATTTTTTCCCGCAGTGGAGAATGAACGCGGTACTTCCAGCCGGGATAATCTCCGGTCACCACGTAATCGCCGCCTGTCAGTTCCACGAGCGCAGAAAGCTTTGCGATCAGGTTATCCTTCTCACTTTCCACGCTGCTTCTGACAGAATACTCTGCCCGTAAAACTTCCGCATCTGCTTTCAGGATACCCAGATTCAGAGAGGTCTGTACCAGACCCGGCATATCTGCGCTCATGGCCTGTACACCATTGGGAGTCGCCTGCAAAAAGGCTGCCACACGCTTTGTAGCTTCCAGAGTGGCACAGGTTATTGTCTCCGCAGTATCTGCTAACCTTTTCGCGGTTACCTTTACGTCCGGATCCTTGGTGGCAAGTTCGTCGCCCAGTTCTGCTGCCAAAGCTGCTACCTGCTGTTCTAAGCTTTCCGCATCTTTTTCCTCTACTACAACTACTGCTTTCGTCTGTCTGGGAATCGCGTTGTCTGCCAATCCTCCGTCCGCAGATACCAGTCCTACGGGTATTTTTTCAGACAGCTTCCACAGAAGTCTTCCCAAAATGCAGTTGGAATTGCCTCTTTCCTTATGGATCTCTCCGCCGGAATGTCCGCCTAAGAGGCCGGAGACCTCCAGTTCATAACACACGCCGGTAAGCTCCTGTTTTTTCATCGGGAAACGGCAGTTCACTCTGGCACCGCCGGCACAGCTGGTCAGGAAAATGCCTTCGTCCTCGGAATCCAGGTTGATCATGCGATGTCCCTGTAACATGGACAGGTCAATCTCTCTGGCTCCGTCCATACCGACTTCCTCATCCACCGTAATGATGACTTCCAAACGGGGATGCCTGATGTCCTCAGAATCCAATAATGCGAGTGCATAAGCCACAGCGATACCGTCATCGCCACCGAGGCTGGTGTCCTTCGCATAAACGCTGTCTCCGTCGATCCCTACTTTCAATCCTTCCGTCTTCATATCCATGGTGCATTCCGGTGTCTGCACCGCTACCATATCCATGTGTCCCTGCAGGATCACTACCGGCTCATTCTCGTATCCGGGAGTTGCCTCCTTGACAATGATCACATTTTTCATAGCATCCTGTATATAGAAAAGCTTATGTGCTTTCGCAAAGTCCACCAGGAAATTGCTGATCTGATCCACGTTTCCGGATCCGTGAGGGATCTTCGTGATCTCTTCAAAATAGTAAAACACTTTCTTCGGTTCTAAATTCGATAAAACAGCCATTTTCATTTCCTCATTTCTGTTCTTTGTTTGGATCCATTTTGCCTGCAGATCGTCCTATACAATCTCAAAGCTCGTAACGATCCGCACAATCCCAGTATAAATATTTGCTATTTTTCTGTCAAGAATAGAAAAAGGCCCACGGATTACGCATAATGATATTTTTTCCTCTTCGCAATCAAAAATCCGATGGTCACGAACAGCGCTAAAAATTCCGCAATCACGATGGACAACCATACGCCGGTAATGCCGATCATTCCCGGCAGGATCAACACGATAATGATCTGGAACACAAAGGTCCGCAGGAAAGAGATTGCCGCAGACACTGCTCCGTTATTCAATGCCGTGAAGAAAGAAGATCCCCAGACATTCATGCCTCTCACCAGGAATGCGATAGCATAGATCCGAAATCCCCAAGTCGTCATCTCTAGCAATTCCTGGTCATAGCTTGCAAAGATCTTCACCAACGGCCCTGCCAGAATCTGGGAAGCCGTAAGTAATATCACACCGCAGGCCGAGATGATGACCAGACTTTTTCGGCACAGATTCTTCAATTCCGCATGATTGCCCGCACCGTAGTGGAAGCTTACGATAGGTGCAGATCCCAGGGAATAACCGAGATACAAGGTCATGAAGATAATATCCACATACATAATGATACCATATGCCGCCACGCCGTTTTCTCCGGCCGCTTCCATCAGCTGAAAGTTATAGAGCACACCGACAATGGACGTAGACAGATTCGTCACCAGTTCGGAAGAACCGTTCATGCAGGTCTGCCAGATGACTTTTCCGTGCCACTTTGTCTTTCCAAGTCGCAACAGACTACTGTTTTTTCCGGCAAAAAAGATGATTGGGATTACTCCGCCGACGACTTGTCCTGCCGCCGTTGCCAGCGCTGCTCCTGCCAGTCCCAGGGGGAATACCACAATTAAAACATAATCCAGCACCGCATTGATCAGGCCCGCCAGGACATTGATCTTCAGGCTGAGTGCCGGTTTCTCCGCTGCGATGAAGAAGCTCTGGAACAAATACTGCATGACAAATGCCGGTGTAGACAGAAACAGGATACGGGAATATAACACACAATCCGCCTCTAGATCACCGCTTGCTCCCAGTGTCAATGCTATCTGCGGTGCAAATGCATATCCGATCAGTCCCAGGACAACAGACACAGCCAGTGTCACGTATACGATCAGAGAAAAATATTCATTCGCCAGTTCCTTTTTCCCTTCTCCCAACGTCATGGATACCACGGCGCTTCCACCGGTCCCCGCCATGAAACCGATCGTTCCTACACCCATCAGCACCGGCATCACCAGATTCAGCGCTGCAAAAGGTGTTTTCCCCACAAAGTTAGACACAAAAAATCCGTCTACAATACTGTAGATTGAAGTACATAACAACATTAAAATGGATGGTGCCACAAAACGCAGCAATCGTTTATAGTCAAAATGATCCGATAATTGTATTTTCATAAAACTCCTTATTTCTGAGTGAAGAATATTTTTCACACTACTCTCTTTCTTTCTTGATATTTGTAACTTCCTCCCGGAATAATTCTGTCTGCCTTTTCATGATCTGCAGGAACTTTTCCATTTCCTGCTCTCCTAAGCTTTCCGTTGCCCGTACTTCAGCATCCATCAGGGGATCTACGATCTGTTCCACCAGCTTTTCTCCCTTTTCCGTCAGGTATATCTTCTTATTCTTGCGGTTGCCTTCTTCTGCACGAAGTGTGAGCAAGCCATCCTCTTCCATATGTTTCAAAGCGGAATTCACCGTCTGCGGCGTGTAAAACCAATAGTTGCAGATTTCTCTCTGTGTGAAAGTCTCTCCTTCCCTCTCCCTGATGCAATAGAGAATCCAGAACGCGGTTTCCGACAGGTTACAGTTCTTAGCATACACACGGTAAATATCATCCGATTCCTTCAATAACTGATTATATAGAGCCATTTGTTTCATGGCTTTTCTTCTCTGCTCTTCCATACGCTTCCAGTCTCCTTTCAAATACATTTTATCCGATATCGGATAATTTTGTATTATAATCCGAAATCGGATGATTGTCAACTCATAAAAAAGTGCACAGAAAGAACACATCCCATTGTGTCTTTCCATGCATCGTTGTATAATAACTTCAGCATCAGTTCCGGGAGGAGTGCGGTACGCCCGTATCGACAGTGTCTAGGTTCACCTTATTGAATATCCCATAGAGCACTCGGCGGCTGATGCTATTCTGAAATATTCTGTATATCTTTTATATTTATTATGTTACCCCAAGACACTATTATTTTATATTTATACAAGGAGCGTTTATTATGAACAAACTTATTTATTCGGCACTTTTTCATAAGGCCGACGAAGGAGGCTTTTGGGTTTCGTTTCCTGATTTTCCAGAATGTCTGACACAGGGAGCGAGCCTGTGGAATGCCTACGAAATGGCACGTGATGCTGTCAAACTAGCTATAATATCGCGTTTGGAAAACGGTGAACCGTTGCCTGCATCCACCGATATACACATATTTACTTCAGATACTATCAGTTTATATGTAGATATTACTTGGGAATCTACATATTTTAAATCTGTATAACACATTTTGTTTCTATAAGCTCGCATTATTAACAGTTTGACTTTTGGTATCACATGTGATACTATTTAAGTATAAAAAGAGGTTTTATGAGTACAATAGAAAAAAGATTAAAAAAATTCTACAGAAAGCCCATTCCAAACGATATTACATTTGATGATGTCAGGGTTCTTGCTTCTTATTTTGGATGTGAAATTGTAACCGGCGGTAATCACAGCCAAAAAGTTGTTCACAAGTCATCCGGTACCGTAATCCCGATTCCTATGCATGGAAACTGTATCGGCGAAGCATATGTGAAAGAACTCAAAAATCTTTTCGATCAGATTAAAGGAGAATAGGTATGAAATACGAATTTGAAGTCTATCAAATGAAAGTTGAAGATCACTTATTCTGGGTAGCTAAAAGTAAAATTTTAAAAGGTTGTGTTGGTCAAGGTGAAACAACCGCCGAAGCTGTCAATGAATTAGAAGGAAACGAATTTGAATGGTTGGAAACTGCCAAGCAATGTGGCATTCCTATTCCCGATATGCATGTAAGAACAGATTCACCGCAATACAGCGGGAAAGTTTCTCTACGTTTCTCTCCTTTCGTTCACGAACAAGCTTCTGACCTTGCAAAGAAACAGGGTATCAGTCTTAATCAGTATATTAACGATGCAATCGTATACTACAACAGCATGCTGAATGAAAGAAATACCAGTAATTCAAAAAGTACTAAAAGTATTGATAAAACATCTAATTCAATCATACAATTCGGTCAATCTTAATACTATTGCTTCAAAAGTATGATTTTAAAATTAGGACTAGAAAAAAAGAAGAACATAGGTTATAATATTCTAAGTTCTTTGCAGATATGGTTCATCGGTAGAACGCTAGCTTCCCAAGCTGGAAAGGCGGGTTCGACTCCCGTTATCTGCTTCGTTCATTTGCTTAAAAAGCGTGAAAGTCGGTATCCTATTGGCTTTCACGCTTTTTCAAATTACATATTTTCACAACAGTGTTGTTGCTTTCACTTATCCAGTACTCCCAACCACTTCAGAGCGTTCCAGATGCCGTCTTTATCCACGTCCGTGGTGATATAATCCGCCGCTTCCAGCACCTGTTTACTGGAATTACCCATAGCAATGCTGGTGTGGGCATACTTTAACATCGGCAGGTCGTTATTGCTGTCTCCGATGGCCACAGTGTCTTCCATGGAGATCTTCAAATAGTCCGTAATGTAACGGATTGCTGTTGCCTTGGAATATCCCTTGGGAACAATCTCGTAAAACCCTTGTTCTCTGTCGATAAAATCCAATATTTCCGACAGGTCATGCTTCATTCCGACCATTCCCGCCGGAGTCTCTGCATAAGCATATAATTTATCGTAGTTGCCCGGTGCATTGGCATAACGATCGTATTTCCGATTTTCAATCTCACGTGCCATATGACGGAAAGTCTCGGTAAATACTTCTTCTCCTCTGGGAGCATAGTCTTCCCTGCTGCCTTCCAGGACGGCATCCACATGATATTTTTTCATAGCTGCCAGAATTGCCT
Source organism: Lachnospiraceae bacterium (assembly GCA_003447295.1). GTDB lineage: Bacteria > Bacillota > Clostridia > Lachnospirales > Lachnospiraceae > Acetatifactor > Acetatifactor hominis. The sequence continues at coordinate 7,295 of DLZQ01000004.1, read as the reverse complement.
TAGACTCCTCCATGGAAAATGTCTTGTGCATCAGCCGTTTTCCATGATATTGAATCTCCGTTCCGCAACCCAATAACAATCCGTCGAATTCCACCTGTCCGGTAAGGTTTTCCCCTACCAGCCGTTTCGTACGCCCGGTGTTGATCATGCAGATATGACCGTTGGCTCTGGCGATGCGGATGGCTTCCTTCGTGCTCTCCGACATCAATTCACTTCCTCCGCATATTAAGGTTCCATCAATATCAAAAAATATTATCTTCATCTCAGGTTCTTAAGCTCCTCTACCAGATCCAGATCGGATTTTTGTACCTTCAGATTCGTGGACACGGGCTCTTCACCGGGTCTTGTGATCGTGATCTCGATAATGGTTCCTTCCGTGATCGCTCCACCCATAAAAAATCTGCTTACAAACGCTGCAAATTTGGGATGATTGCTCTCGAAGGTATTCTTTGCATTCATCAGTTTCATCATCATTCCGGGATTTATCATAATGGTCTCCTTCCAAATAGTTGCAAAAAGAAAGGCTGTCCGCACCATCCGAAGATAATGTGTCCAGCCTTAACAGTTGCTATTATTTACGCGATCTTGGACTTAGCCAGCTCTGCAAGGGTCTTGAAACCTTCTGCATCGTTAACTGCCAGGTCTGCCAGCATCTTTCTGTTCATATCAACGCCTGCAAGCTTCAGACCGTACATGAACTTGCTGTAAGATAAACCGTTCATTCTGGCTGCTGCATTGATACGAGCGATCCACAGCTGTCTGAACTGACGCTTTCTCTCTTTTCTACCTGCATAAGAGCTGGTCAGAGCTCTCATAACAGACTGCTTTGCTACTCTGTACTGCTTGCTTCTTGCGCCTCTGTAGCCCTTTGCAAGCTTTAATACTCTATTGTGTTTCTTCTTGGCATTTAAGCCACCTTTAATTCTTGCCATGTCTTATTTCCTCCTCGCCTGAATTATAAATAAGGTAAAATCTTCTTCATATTCTTAACATTAGTTGCATCCGTAATTGCAGGCTTTCTCAGATTACGTTTTCTCTTGGTAGACTTCTTGGTTAAGATATGGCTCTTGTAAGCTTTAGATCTCTTTAACTTACCGGTTCCTGTTGCTTTAAAGCGCTTAGCTGCTGCTCTGCTTGTCTTCATTTTGGGCATAACGAGTTCCTCCTAAACTTTACTTAATCTATCGTGTCGGAATCCGACACTTTTTAACTGTACGAATTAACGCTTCTCAGTTAAAAACATTGTCATGCTTCTGCCTTCTACCTTGGGAGCTTTTTCCACTACCGCAATATCGGACAGGCTCTGTGCGATATCATCTAAGATATGCTTGCTGTTGTTCATGTGTGCCATCTCTCTGCCGCGGAATCTCAAGGTGATCTTCACTCTGTCTCCCTTGGTCAGGAACTTTCTGGCTGCACCGATCTTGGTGTTCAGATCGTTGGTATCGATGTTGGGGGAAAGTCTGATCTCCTTGATATCGATGACCTTCTGCTTCTTCTTTGCTTCCTTCTCTTTTCTCACCTGCTCGTATTTGTACTTACCGTAATCCACGATCTTACAAACAGGAGGCTTTGCCGTAGGAGCAATCTTCACCAGGTCGAGTCCGGCTTCCTCTGCCATCTTCAGGGCATCTCTGGAAGAAACGATTCCGAGCTGTTCTCCGTCTTCTCCAATCAGTCGTACTTCTTTGTCTCTGATCTGTTCATTAATCATTAAATCGCTAATGGTTGTGTACCTCCATAAGAAAATGTGTTAAACAATAAAAAAAGCAGATAGCATAACTATCCACCTGTTCCCTTCACGGACTGCCCTCATTCAAACAAATTCCAAACGAGTTCTCTGTCTATGAAAAAATCTGAACGCTTACCAGCCTGCGCCGTAAGGTGAGAGTGGATACTCTGCTTGTTGTGTTGTGTTCTTCACACGCTTAAATAGAATACCACGAAGTTTTTCTGATGTCAACCCCGTTTCTGATATTTTTATTTCCTATTTTTTATTTTCTGTTTTATCCTGGAATCTATGTACCGGCGGTCTCCCGCCGAATCCGGTTGCCTGCTTTATTATCCGCAGTTTCGGAACATTTGTCAAGCCGGAATACTGATTTACTTTTCCGAAAAAGTAGCACAGGCGGTCTCTCTGCAGTCGCTGGCTCCGCAGCCCTTGATATCCACATGATCCGCCACACACTTATAATTACTGTTATAGATGCACTTTACCGCCTCACAGTCGATGCTGATCGTATGGCTTGGATGAGCCAGGGAGCTGCTGAAAGAATCCCGCCCCTCTCTCTTCTGCGCAAAGCTTTCACAGCAGGTTCCGTCACAGTCGCAGGCGTGCTTGCCGCCTACCATGATGTCTCCCTTGCTGCACAGACAGTCCTTATTATAGGTACAATTTTCCACAACGCATTTTAAATCTGCCATGTCTCCCTCGCCTTCTGCCGCTTATGCCGGCTCCTCATATTGATTTTTAAAGAGAACGCGCAGCAAAAGAGCAGATGCAGTTCCGCCACGCGTCATGAATAGTCTGTGCTGATTTGAGAAAATTATTCCTTCTACTGGATTTTTTATAAAATTCAAGATGCCGTTGGCACATCTGTGCGGTCATGGAGATGTCAGACTGTATTCCGGTGCAGAATTTCGGAAGTTTGCGGTGACTGCCGGATTTGAAGTGGTTTCCTTCGAGGCACAGGCCAAAATGCGTGCTCATCTCGTTGCCCGTAAAAAATAACCTTCTTTTATCGTCATACCATTCAAAAAATCGCCGTCTCCCCTCTTATAAGGAAACGGCGATTTCATATTTTCCTACTTGATTTTATCCGGCAATCAGATTACTTGCTCAGCTTCTTGGTTGCGATCTCATCCTTTAACATAGCCAGGAATTCATCCTTGGATACCGTAGTGGTATTCTGCTGTCCATGCAGACGATAGCTTACGGTGCCGTCCTGTGCTTCCTGCTTTCCTAAGATGATCAGGTAAGGGATTTTCTTCACCTGTGCTTCTCTTACACGGTAGCCCAGCTTCTCTGCTCTCTCATCGATATCTGCTCTGATGTTATTGTCCAGCAGATAACCGTACAGATCATGGGCATAAGTGTTCAGCTCTTCATCGTCGTTCTTGACCGGCAGGATCATTGCCTGTACGGGAGCAAGCCACAGAGGCAGGTTACCCTTGGTCTCCTCCAGAATATAAGCCATGAATCTGTCCAGAGATCCTAAGATTGCTCTGTGAAGAACCACGGGAGTCTTCTTCTGTCCATCCTTGTCCACATAAGTCAGATTAAACTTAGCGGGCAGGCAGAAATCCAGCTGGCAGGTAGACAGGGTGTACTCGTTACCTACCGCAGGCTTTACATTAACATCCAGCTTCGGTCCGTAGAATGCAGCCTCCCCGATCTCCTCGGTGTACTCAATGCCCAGGTCGTTCAGAACCTTGCGCAGAGCGTCCTCTGCATTGTTCCACATTTCGTCGTCATCATGATATTTTACTTTGTCCTCCGGATCTCTCAGGGACAGGACACATCTGTAATCGGTAATACCGAAATCCTTGTAGGTATTAAAGATCAGGTCTACTACCTTGGAGAACTCGGACTCGATCTGCTCCGGTGTTACGAACAGATGGGCGTCGTTCTGGCAGAAATGTCTGCCTCTCTCGATACCCTTCAGGGTACCACTGGATTCAAAACGGAAGTCATGCGCGATCTCACCGATACGGATGGGCAGATCCTTGTAGGAGTGCTGTGTGTTAGCGTAGATCATCATGTGGTGAGGGCAGTTCATGGGACGCAGTACGAAGGACTCTCCTTCCATTTCCATGGGAGGGAACATGTTCTCCTTGTAGTGATCCCAGTGACCGGAAGTCTTGTACAGATTTACAGTACCGACACAGGGGGTCATAACATGCAGATATCCCAGTCTTCTCTCTTTGTCCTTAATATAATTCTCCAGCTCCTGCCATACGGTGTAACCCTTGGGAAGGAACATGGGAAGTCCGCGGCCTACCAGATCATCAGTCATGAACAGTTCCATTTCCTTGCCGATCTTTCTGTGGTCACGCTCTTTGGCCTCTTCCAACTCTTTCAGATGTGCTTCCAGTTCCTCTGCGGTAGGGAAGCAGACACCGTAGATACGCTGCATTACGTGGTTGTTGGCATCGCCCTTCCAATATACTCCGGAGTGTTTTACCAGTTTGAAGTTCTTGCACAGCTTGGTGTTGTCTACGTGAGGTCCACGGCACAGATCGGTGAAATCTCCCTGATCGTATACAGTAATGTTGCCGTCTTCCAGATTGCTGATCAGATCCAGCTTGTACATATCGTCCTTGAACATTTCCATAGCTTCTGCCTTGGATACTTCTCTTCTGTAGATCTTCTTGCCTTCCTTACAGATCTTCTTCATCTCTTTTTCGATGGCAGCGATCACTTCATCGTTGACTACATCGTTGCCGAGATCGATATCATAATAGAATCCTTCTTTTACCACAGGTCCTACCCAGAATTTTGCATGAGGGTACAGATGCTTTACTGCCTGTGCCATAACATGTGCGCAGGAATGATTGAGCGTTGAAAGTCTTTCGTCTTCCTTAAAATTTACCATTTTCATTCTCCTTTTTGTTGTTTTCTAAACTATTCAGCACCAAAAAAGTCCCTTGCAACAATCTGCAAGGGACGTATCACACGCGGTTCCACCCTGATTGCAATTATTTTAATAAAAATAACTGCCACTCATTTGCTCGTAACGGGAGCTGCCGGGCTGTATTAAAGCCACTCGGAGATGGTCTTCGTCCGCATCCGGCAAAACCGCTCACAGCTCCTGTTCCTAATAACAAGGCGGTTCTCTCTGGTGCCTTTCTATGCTTCCTACTTTTCTCTTCAACGTTTTCTGATCTTAAAATCTGTTGCTTTAGGACTTATGTTGATATCATAGTCCTTTTCACACGGATTGTAAAGAGGTATTTATATAGCTTTCCACATTTTCTCTGGACATATCTAAAGCTACCGCCAATTCCCCATACAGATGATCCTCTGCAATACGAAAATATCTGGCATCTACTGCTGTCTCCTTGCGTCCGGCTTCCTCTCTGGCACGTTTCCGCAGGTAGATCGTCTTGATGATCCGGATCAGATCCTGACAGCTGCTGGTCTTTAAGCAATTCTTGTATTCCTGCTCTAACAGCTTATCATTGGCAATGGTGATCAGCGGGATCTCCGGGATCCTGTGGATCAGATTCTCCGCTTCCTCGTGCGCAAGCACCTTACGCATGGAACCTTCCGCCGTATCCACCGGAATATATACCGTGCTGGAGGACAGATACAAAGGTTTTAAAATATAATACTCTCTCTTCTTATCCACTCCCGCAATGTCTAATGTTGTGATCTCTTCCACCACACAGACTCCCTTACTGCCACATACTACACGTTCGCCCTTCTGAAACACCTTAACCTTCCTTTCCTCTGCCGATTGCAGAAAAATGCAAAACACAATTTCCGTTTACTACCAATAGTATATCCTTATTTTAACAGAAAAAACGCCGAAATGTCAGTATCTTTCGGCGTTTCTGATTATTTTCGTGAATATTGCTCATAAGAAATCGGTCAGGTGTTGTGCATTATTTCTGATAGGCGATGCGTGGATCTCCGTTTTTTAAGTAAATAATGCCTCTGCGTTCAAAGCCGTTCTTCTCCAATAAGTGCTGCATGGTGTGATTATCGAAATGGGTGTCGGCCCGCAGATATTTCACTTTGCTCTCACAAAAAGCAACACATTTTGTAAACAGGCCCCTTACTTCCCCGTCTCCTGCCAGGCGATGGATCGTGCCGTAAGGAGTCTCCTCCCGCCAGCTTCCATCCTCGATATAAGCATAGGTCGGTTCCTCCTCCAGCAAAAGCATGAATACTCCGTGGATGCTTCCGGCCTTTTTATACACGTACAGCCGCTGTTTCTCTATATCTGTCCGCAGCGTCTCCGAATCTGGATAGGCTCCGTTCCACTGGTTCGGATTGCCGTTTGCCCGCATGTAAGCTTTGGCGATGTCATAGATCTCCAGGATTCTGGGCAGGTCTGCCTCTGTTGCCGTTACAATCTCCTCTGCCTCATCGTTCTCTTTTCCCCCTTCGCCTTCCGCCACTTCCGCTTCCGGGGCTTCCAGAATCTCCCGCACGACCGTTTCCATCCGCTCCGCCAACTGTCTGTGCCCCTTGGCTGTCAAATGTACGTGATCTGCCTTCGTCAGTTCACAGCCTCCCGCATCCAGAAAATCCACCTGCTCTGCCACCGCCAGCAACGCATATTCTCTTGCCAGTGCTCTCGTTGTCTCCACACTGTTTTCATTAAAATCAGGATAAATCACACCCTCTTCGATGGGAACCGGTGCCACGATCAGGATCTTCGGTCCATTCCTTCCCCAGCAGGGAACCGATTTCGCCTCTTCCAAGAGGATCTGCATGCCCTTTGCAATCTTCCGCGCATCCGTATTGAATTTCACCTTGGAATCATTGGTACCTAACATCAGTATCAGCAGGTCTAACGGCTCGTGGCTGTTCAACAGGGCATGCAATACCGGCAGCAGATTCACGGAATCCATGTCCGGATCATCATACACACAGGTTCTGCCGCTTAATCCTTCCTCAATGACCAGATATTCCTCTCCCAGTGCTTTCTGTAACAGACAAGTCCAACGTTCCTCTTCATTATATCTGCTGCCGTGGTCGGCACTCTCCGACGGATCGGTGCAGAGCCCATGGGTATTGGAATCTCCGATGCACAAAATATGTTTTTTCACTGTTTAACTCTCCGTTTTCTATTTCAGTCTGTAACTATCCAGGATCCCCAGACCCTTTTCCGACTCTTGCTCATAGAGCTCCAGCCTTCGGTTTCATCGACATATTCACGTATTGCTTCTGCTACGGTCATTTGTTTTTCTCTCCTTCTGCTGTTCCTTTGTTCATATTTGCTGCTTCTCTTTATTATATCATGATTCGCACCTACGGTGCTTACCGTTGCTTCGCAACGATCATGATCAAATTCGCCGTTCGCCAATTATGCAAGCATATTGGCTCACTTGCGCTCATTATATCATAAAGCTCACGAATTCGTGCTATCGCACTTTACATCCTGCTTCGCAGGATATTCGTTCGCTAATGAGCCCAGAAAAACAAATGTCTGTTTTGCAGCCACTTGTTTTTCCTTGAGGCTCATTATATCATAAAAGGCGAACCCTGGCACCGCCAAAGTCCGCCCTTCATCATTTTCTTCTCTTATTCCTCATTCAACTTAGCTGTATAACTTATGATAATT
>DLZQ01000030.1:17423-19606 GCA_003447295.1 Lachnospiraceae bacterium | reverse complement strand
TTAGACGGGTGGTGGTGATTTACGCTTCTTGACAAAATATGATATAATGTCATCAACATAACAGAAAGAAAGGGACACACATGAACGAATACCGTAAATTAGATTTAAACAAACTCCATTTTGCAAAAACGCCTGTATCATACGAAGAAGCCATGAAAAATGCCACTCCATGTACAATAACAGGAAATCAAATCCAGATAACAGAAGTAGAAAAAGATTATACAAAAAGAACTATAAAACTAAAAATAGCACAATAAAAATCTCTCATTTACTTTTCCTATAGAATCTGCTACAATCACAATAAGAACAGCAATGTTCTTCGTGGACAGGCACGTTAAGTTCAAGACAGGCAGAAGTCTTTCCAAACAAATATCTGCGTCGGACTACAGTACATTTACAGAATGTGCGTGGGTTGTAGAACCATGAATCTATAGACAATCGAAAGTCTTATAAAACATTCGTATCGGGAATATATGTACCTATACGGTACATGCGGGTGGAAACCATCATAAAACCTGTATTTTTTGTCACTCTTGTAAAAGAGTGTGTATTGAAATTTGTAAAAAAGTGTGTATTAAAATGATGAGAGGTGTGACGGTTCTGACACCTCGGTAAAATAAAAGTGACCGAATGCAAGAGTCCTGTGACGGTTCCGACAGGACGGTAAAATAAAATATGACCGAGCGAAGACAGGGCGGACGCTGATGCGTCCGCTTTTTTTGTTTCTTTCTATTCCACATTCTTTATCATATCCGCACAGGTCTGTTACACAGACCGAGTGATAGCATAATCCATAAAAATTTGTAAAAGGAGTGACCCATGAACAGTATAAAATCTTTGCTTCACAACATATTGCGCCAAAAACATATTATCGAAACACCTGCAACACCTGCCATAACAACAGGTATCCCACAGACAGGAAAAAGCAGGGATATAGGAACAGATGTAAAAGACTATCACAATAACAGCAAGAAAGGATGAACAGATATGTCAAAATATAAAAGAAACGTAGTATGCTTAAAAGATTACACAGAGAACGGAGTCCTTTACTGGTCTTCTGGTAAGGTATACGGACTGGGAGTATACAAACACAATACCTGGGATATAGAAACCAATCAGGGAGACAAGCACAAAGTCGGCGACGGCTGCCCGTTAGAAGATTTTTACACAGCTTTTGCACTTACGAACAAAATAACCCTCACAGATGCCGTAATACTGGCATTCAACAACGGCTACTTTACTGAAGAGAAAATTCGACAGGGAAATCTGCTGGATTTAGAAAATGCAGACCTTGATGACGAATCAGAATATGAATCCATCTGCGAGGACATAGAAGCCGAGATAGAAGACCTGATTACATCCGGAAGAGACCCCGAACGGGCAAAGAAATATTTAGAAGACATACTGCCAATCTGTGAGTATGACGGCTACAATGCATTCCTGCCAGTTCTTTCCGAGTGGATTGCAATAGCCACAAATAAAATGATTGAGAACGATAGGAAAAAATAATAAAAAACATAAACATAACTGAATTTCTTTCATACAAAAACTTAGACCAAAAACAAGCAAATATGATACTGGAAATGGCAGGACTTCATCGAATGGTACAAAGAAAGATTAGTAAATTACGCATAAGCTCACAATAGAAAGGAATAACACTATGAGTGATGAAATCAAAATAGAACTCATCAAAGACAACAGCACAGAAAATTGCATCCGTATTTCATGTAGAAATCTGATTGTAGTAGATAATTCTTTACATGCTGCAATAGAAAAATTCGATACAAAATTAGAACGTAGACTCCGACTCGGCTGGGACCAGGCAGAGAGAATAGAAAAGTCCATACAACAGGTCTATGAAAAGAACAATCAAAATAAAGAATTTGACAAATTCCTGCAGGAGAACCATGACAGAATAAATGCTATGGTTCCCAAAAAACCACCCATTGCAAAAGACGATGAAAGAAGTTTGATTGTGACAGATGATATGAAAAGGAGACGAACATGAACTACACAGAAAAATAGCTTGCCAGAATAGAAGCAAACAGCAAATTGATTGATGTTTGCTAGGGTATATTTTTTAAGAAATTTTACAAAAAACTATTTACTTTTTGACAAAAATGTGTATAATATAATTATAAGGTCAGTAATGACTTTCACTTTTTCGCTTATGTGAGGAAGTG
>DLZQ01000030.1:0-17192 GCA_003447295.1 Lachnospiraceae bacterium | reverse complement strand
AGTGTGTATTGAAACGATGAAATTAGCTTTAAGAGCTAACTAAAAGAGGCGAACGCCATAAGGCGTAAGCCTTTTTTAGTTTCAACCCAAGACTTTTACCATGTCCTTTTGGGTCTGCTGTACAGACCGGGTGCAATACGAAAAAGAAAGGCTGTCGTTAGACAGAATGGTAAAGAATTATGGATCGAGATATGGACTTATGGAATGCTCTACAGAAGCACATGGGGCATAATGTAAAAGTCACGTTCGAGGGTGAGGAAGATAACCCCGAAAATATCTTACTGCAATGTGAGGACTGCCATTTCGATATTTTGAGTGCTGACATTGAGACCGTGTGTGCGAGAGAGGATTGTTGACAGAGGAATAAGGAAAAGCATACCGCAAAGAATAATAGCATACTCCATTGACTGCATAACAAAATTTGTGTATAATTTTACTATCACAGAAGGAGGTGCTTTTATGCCGACCATTAAATCAAGTGCTGACTTGCGGAACAATTATAATGAAATATCGACCTACTGTCATAACTACCCGGAACCTGTTTTTATTACGAAGAATGGAAAAGGTGACCTTGCTGTAATGAGCATTGAGGCATACGAAGAATTAACCAGCCGCTTTGAACTATATAGCCAGATTAAGGAAGGAATGGATGATATTGCCACTGGCAATACCAGACCGTTCCAAGAAGCCATGGCTGACATTCGGAGCCGCCGCAGAAGATGAATTATCAGGTACACATCACCAAAACTGCGGAGCATGACATTGCGAAAGCAGCAGATTACATCGAATTTGTCTTGAAGAACCCACAGGCAGCAGACCATCTGCTGGATGTTGCAACGGAAAAAATCGGCGAACTGACCCAGATGCCGGAAAAACTACAGCTGGTGGATGATCCTGTTTTGGCTGGGTGGGGAATCCGATTTATTATGGTAAACAATTATCTTGCGTTTTATACCATAGACGAAGACAAGAAGGTGGTAATCATTGTACGTTTTCTTTATCAAAAAAGCAACTGGAACACCATTCTTCGACAAGGATTTTCACTCATTTAAGGAACCTGCTTTTGCAGGTTCTTTTTTTGCAGTCCACCGGACTGCCGACAGGGTGCTTGGAAGGAGTGTGGCAAATATGAAGAAGAGAATGCTTTCAGGTATCAGAGACTTATGGATTGTCCTGTTCTGTCTGACGGAGAGAACGTTATTACAGATTCTTCTTGCAGTACCCGTTCCGGTCAGAATGGTTCTTGCGGGAGTACTGGCAGCAAAGTATTTGGAGTGTCTGTTTTGCACAAGCCTTAGCATGACAATCTTTACCGTTGTGATGACGGTCTTTGTGGCGACAAATATCAAGAAGTGGAACACAGAATTTCAGATCATATATGTGACGGCAAGACTCAGAAAGCGTTCACGGAAAAAGGTATATAATTTTATTTAGAATAAAGAATCTACGGGCAGCCGAAAGACCGCCCATTTTTTTGGGCAGGTAATGTACCATCTTTGGGCGCAGAATGAGCCACGGATTGTACCAGGTCTGGGATGAACTTTTCCGGGGCAGAGAATGTACCACTTTTGGGTTTATTTTGGTACATTTCCTATACCAGAAGTGGAACAGAAAAACAGATACCCCAAAATGGAACAATGATGTACCAAAACAGTCCCAGACTTGGTACAATCATTGCACCAAAAAGGAAAGGACAGGTTTTCCTGCACTTGTGTACCAATATGCGCCCAAGATTGACCCACATCTGGGCGGAAACCGGTACAGAGAATGGTTCACCTTTGGCATGACACGATGCACAGAACGACCGGCAGCGGTCGCATATTTTTAGAAGGTTCCCGTAAGGGAACTTATTTTTTAGAACAAGCTGCGCAGAACCTTACGGTGCAGTCTAAGGTCTGCGTAAAGAACTTTCTTGTAAACATTGTTTACAAATTTTGCAAATAACGTCCCGTTTACACGTCGTCACAGACCCCCACGGCTTGTAAACAAGTTCACTTAAAAAATGCCCGTTTTACGGGCGTTCTGGCACTCTCGTTTACAGCTGTAAACAATGTTTACAGAAAAGTGCCAATATTCTGACGGCTCGTTTACAGGCTCAAACCCGCATGGTTACGGGGTTTTCGCAGAAATCTCATTGCTTTCTCCGCTAAAGGCTCCGGAAAGCAAAAAGGGCATAAGAGGTTGTGACGCAGCTTCGCTGCGGTCGGCATAGCCGACGCAACATCTTACTGCGCTGCGCTTGCCCTTGAAACGTCCACCGGACGTTCCTGCGGGTGCCCTGAAACAAGCATAGCTTGTCACATCTGCGATGTAAGAGAATGAAAAATGCTTTTGAAAAGAGACCTAAAAATAAGGGAAACTGCACCTTACGGCAGACTTATTTTTCACAAAATCATTTTCCAAAAGATAAGCAGAGAAGAAAGGCTCGATAAAAAACAGTTGTACCAACGAGTGGTTGTAGGAAGAATATTTGACATCCTGTGTCGGAACATTCATAATAAAATACAGGATAAAAGTAAGGGAAAGCGAAAGGAGAAAGCAACATGGAATTAGAGAAGTTTGAGGAAGTATATCAGGTACTGGAAGCGCAGAAGGAAAAGGACGAGACCGCCGCAGAACTGTATGCAGATGTAAAAGAGTTTGCCTACAAGTATGCAACGATGCGGTATCGGTTCAGTGAAATGAGCAGAGAAGAGAAAGCCGAGAACGACAGCTACCGCACCAGTCAGCACAACCGGTTCATGGACAGTGTCCGTATCTATTTCCGTTATCTACAGAACAACGGGGTGAGCGTTCCTGACATCAGCAAGCTGGAAGCGGATCGGAAGATTTTTGGTAATTTTGCCTGCTACTATATTTTCCGCATTGAGTGTGAACAGGCATAGAGAAAAGCCTGTTCCCCCAAAACCGCCCATCCTCTTGACAAAACCGAAAAAGTGTGCTAATTTCTGAGTAGGTTGAGACATCAAGTTACTTGTGTCTCTTTTTTTGACTGATAATTCAGGAAAAAAAGAGATCAGGTTCAGATGTATGTTTCAACTTTGGGAAAGTGCAAAAAGAAATTTAAACATACATCTGGGTTTGTTTTAGAAACAAGTCGGATGTATGTTTTTTTATGAAATCAGACGGCGGTACAGACTATCAGAAAAAACGGATGCAAAGGAGAAAAACGGATGAGCGGCAACACGCAAAAAGAAGAAATCTACAGAACAGCGATGCGGATTTGCAGAATGTGGGGAGTGGCAGAAACTTTGGATAGCGGGATACCGCCTTATGAAACTCCCATAGCTACGCAATCTGCGGAGAATGAAAAACTGGTTCTGCAATGGGCAGAGGAATATGTACAGCTACGTGAGAATGGCGAAGAACTCTGGAGATTCTTTGAAAAGAAGATAAAGAATCTACGCAAGCCGGAGCAGAACTAGCAGCATTATCATTTCTACAGGGGAATTATCATTTCCTTATCAGTTATTTATCATTATAATCTACAGTCAAAGGAGCAAAAAAACTCATATATGAATATTTTTTTGTGATATTATCAGTTTATCATTTTCTATCAGTAATTAAACATAATGTAGATAAGAACGGTCTATACTACAGTAAAAAAGTTTTTTACTGTAGGTGATAAACTGATAAAATGATAAAGCCACTACTGACTGTAGATTTTGATAAATAATAGAAACATTCTTGTTCTTTTCTAGCATCTGCTGCGGGTCTTGAACCCGGCAATGTAGATTATCAAAATATCAGATTCTTTTACAAATTTCTTCAAATCTATTGACAAATTGCCCTAAATATGGTATATTCTGTGTAGCTTGAAACAAAACGTGAAAAAGGTTTTTGTTTCTTTTTTTTTTGCTTTTTTTTAAGAGCAAGAAGAAAAGAAACAAGATGTATGTTTCAAGCTTTTACAATTACAAAAGCAAGATGCACCTGCCTTATCTGAATGAAAAGCAGTACGCATAGATACGGAACATACATCCGAATCTGTTCAAATGAACGGGTTCAAGATGGCTGTTCCGTTTTTTTTATGCGACGACAACAGCAAGAAACTATTAACCATTTTTAGAAAGGAAGGTACATATCTATGAACGATGGTACAACGAACGAACAGGTAGTGGACACAACAGATCGGGTTGAGACGATAAGCGATCTGCGTATGGTCAAAGGGACGTTAGTACAGGCGACCCTGAATCAGGCAATTCGTATAGCGGTAAATAATGCTATTGAAGATGCCAAAATGCACTTTCTTCCACCATCACAGGATGAAGTGACAGAAATCGAATATCGGATACTGGATGAAGTGAACAGATGGATATCAACGGTAGTAGCAGACGATGGAGAAAAAATCCAGCGGCTAAGCTATCTTCCCAATGCTGCGATTGCACGTCTGATGATAGCGCTGGAAGGTATAAAAGCGTTAAATTATTCAGACGGAAATAACGCAGGAAATTATCAACTAGGAATCTATCAGGACTGTGGAGAAAATGAAGGAATTTATGTAACGACAGAGGATTTGTTTATTAAGGTAATCAAAAAATATAATTTTAATATTTCCGTGTCAGGAATCAGGCAGGTAATGGAGCTATTAAGATATACAGCGCCTGTTGTTGCGGTCAGGAAATACAGAAACCTGATTCCGGTGAATAACGGAATATTCGATTATGATACAAAAAAGTTGCTGCCGTTTTCTCCTGATTATGTGTTTGTTTCCAAATGCAAGGTAAACTTCAATGCTGCGGCAACCAATGTAGTTATTCATAACGATGACGATGGCACGGACTGGGATGTAGACAGCTGGATACATGAACTTACGGATGACCCGCAGGTGGAAAAACTGATATGGCAGATAATAGGAGCGGTGATTCGCCCTAATGTACGGTGGGATAAAGTGATTATGCCTTATTCTACAAAGGGAAACAACGGTAAAGGAACCCTGTGCAGGTTACTGCGGAATCTTTGTGGAGAAGGAAACTATACATCTATCGCTATCAATGACATGAGCAAGAACTTCCGCTTATCGCCTCTGCTTCATGTGTCTGCGGTTATCGTGGACGAGAATAACGTCACAGGTTACCTGGATGATGCTTCCACCTTTAAGGCGTTAATCACAGGAGACCAGGTACAGATTGAGGAAAAGTACAAAGCACCCGTTGATTTTCGGTTCTCAGGTTTAATGGTACAGTGCGTGAATTTTTTGCCACGGGTAAATGATAAAACCTCATCATTTTACCGAAGAATCCTGATGGTTCCGTTTGAAAAGTGTTTTACAGGGGCGGAGCGAAAGTACATAAAAGATGATTATTTGAACAGGCAGGAAGTCTTAGAATATGTTCTCTATAAAGTGCTGGAAGTGATTCCTTCCTACTATGACTTTGATGTGCCGGATGCCTGTACAAGACTTTTGGACGACTACAAGACCTTCAATGACCCTGTCAGACAGTTCGCAGAGGAAATGCTGCCGGAACTGAAATGGCAGTTGGTTCCTAATAAATTTTTATACGACCTTTTCAAGGCGTGGTATGAGGAAAATATTCCCTCTGGCAGGGTACAGGGGAAGAACTCATTTCTACAGGAATTTAAAGATGTCATTGCAGAACGTGACGACTGGAAAGCCACGGGCAGCAGCGTTCCGACACAGGGGTACAGCTTTGGCAGTGAGCCGCTAATCATTCGCTATAATCTTACAAAATGGATGAATGATGCCTACAGGGGAACCGATGCGGCTATGATATGCACCCCATCAATGGATACGATTAAGTCTTCCGTCAGCGGAATCATAAGGACAACGAATGTTGTGGCAGTGGAAGAGGATGAGGACAAGCCTTTTTCAGATAAGGAGGAATCGGTATGATGCAGGAATGTTACATTAAGGTCGCAGGAGTATACAAGGGGCTGAAAGAACTGCAAAAAGAGCTTGGGGAGGATTACAGAATTGTTATCTTCGACGGCGAGAGAGTCATCTACAGGGATTTTGGCAATGGCTACGATATCGAAATATCCCGGATGAATACCAATAAAAAGAATGCCAAAGGTACTATCTACATCTGGGAAGATAGAAAACGCTATGTACGGGCATACAGGCTGGTTCCAAGAGACCGTATGAAACAGACGCTTATGGAGATTGAAGCCATGATGCCGACATTTGTTAAGCCGTGCTGGACATTGGAAGAGGCTGTTATCTGTAGTGGACGTTCCAAGGAGCGGCTATTGGAACTTGCCAAGGAGCATCCCAGGGTGCTTGCGGATAGTGAAAGTATGATTTTTGATAAGGATGAATTATTATCCTATATCTTCTATTAAATAGTATTCCCTGTCCTGCATTGCTGCCCGTAGGGTCGCATCTTTCAAAAGCATAGTAAAACCTGCTTCGCACCGCTGTAAGCGGCGTTGGGTTTGACAATGCTTTTGGAAGGATGCGGGAGGGTAACCAAGCAATGCAATGAGGGGGTATGTGGATGCCACAAAATAAAATGATGTTGGTACACCATTTTTTTACAAAGGAACAGATAAGTCAAATCATAGGAAAAGGAGAAAAACAAATGAATGAAAAAACCGGAACGATAAGCATACAGCGCTCTTTACAATATGTCGGATTGGACATGGTGGCAGTAGGAAGTCTGAAAGACGGTTATGTCATAACCCGACAGCAATATGTGAAAGTCTGGCTGACACCGTACCACAAATTTTCCCAACATGACATGGCGCTTATGTTAATAGAAATCTTGCGTGAACGGAAGATGCTAAACGAAGCAACTTACAGAAAAATTCAGAGGAAGTACGGAGGTAAAAAATGAGATGGATATGATGGTAAAAGAGAGACCACGTAGAGTATGCTTTTACGGAAGAGTTTCCACGGAGCATGAGGCACAGACCAATGCGTTGGAAAATCAGATGGAATGGTACAATGAACTACTGAAACGCCATGAGAACTGGACGCTGACGGGAAGTTATATTGACAAGGGCATTACAGGAACGCTGGCAAAGAAGCGGACACATTTTTTGAAAATGATTAAGGATGCCGAAAATGGTGGTTTTGATCTGATCGTTACCAGAGAGGTCTGTAGATTTGCAAGAAATACGGTAGACACACTGGCATACACAAGACAGCTAAAGAAGTTCGGTGTAGAAGTCTATTTCGTCAATGACAATATCTGGACATTTGACAATGACGGAGAATTGCGGCTATCTATCATGGCTGCACTGGCACAGGAAGAGTCGAGGAAGGTTTCGGAACGTGTACTGGCAGGACAGGAAATCAGCAGAAAGAAGGGCGTATTATATGGCAACGGAAATATTCTCGGATACCGTCTGGTACGAAACATAAATGAAGACGGAAAATGGAACCCGGAAGAGAATACTTACAAGATAGAGCCGGAACAGGCGGAAACTGTGCAGATGATTTACGATATGTGTTGTGACGGCATGGGATATCTACAGATAAGTAAGGAACTGGAACGTAGGAAGAGAAAGGATGGTGCCGGAAATGTGAGTTGGTGTTCCTCCAAAATCGGAAGAATCCTACATAACAAGACCTATGCCGGATACAAAGGCTATCGGAAGTCCTACACTACGGACTATCTTGACCATGACCGAGCCAAAAATCTGGACAGAGAAAGCTACCAGTATGTAAAAGGAAACTGGGAGCCGATTATATCAGAAGAACAGTGGAACCGTGTACAGAAAATCTGTGCGGAAAAGACGAAGACAGTGGGAGACCATACGATGGGAAAGAAGCCGACAGACAATGTATGGCTGAACAAGTTACGGTGTTCCTGTGCCGCACATTCCAAATATCGAAAGAACAAATGGCGCACGAATAAAAACACAGGAGAAACAGTGTTTGGGTATCAGTGCTATAGCCAGCTGAACAAAGGTAGTTATAAGTTCCGAAAAGAGAACGGACTGCCTACGGAAGGCTACTGCAATATTTCCATGATTGGAGAATGGAAGTTAGAGCTTATGGCGAAGATATTGTTGCAAATGTTGTGGACTGACCGAACGGGAGCAATACAGGAAGCTGTCGATATGATCAGAGAGTGCTACACCGAAGACAACCAGACAGATAACAGGAAGGAACAACTGGCAGTACAATCACAGGTGGACAAGTACACGAAGCGTCTGGGGAATCTGTTGGAACTGCGCGTGGATGGTGAAATCAGCAAAGACGAATACCAACGCATGAAAGCCGAGACGGAAGAAAAGATAGCAACTTATAAAATGCAACTCTTGCAATTTGACCAGGAGACCGATATACTACCAGATATAGAAACACAGATTTCACAGATGGAAGAAACGCTGAAACAGTACATAGATTTTTCAGATAAGAATGTTCCGAGAGAAATTCTGGAAAAGCTGTTGGTACAGGTGATTCCTTGTCAGAACCACAGGTTTGTCTGGATATTTAATCTGCTGGATAGAGAGAATGAGATGCTGTGCAGTATGGATGGAAGGAAGAATGCCCCGATATTCAGCTGGTTTGAAGAAAGTCCTACCCTGTTTTCAACACAGCACAGGCTGCTATCGCTGATAAGTAGGATCCGACTATATTGAAATATTAGAGAAGGTATTACAATATAAGAAAACCCCATGGTTCGTAAGAATCATGGGGTTTTTTGGTGTAGGAAAATAATAAATGTAAAAAAGTGCGGAATATGTTATACTATAATTGACATGCGTTCATGCACAGGAATCATAAATGGTAGAGAAACAGGGTATTATGATGGAAAATTATCAGGAACAATATAATCAGGAATTACATCAGCAGGAGATTAACTCGAATTTAAGTACATTGAAGGGATATTTCTGGATCGTTGTGACCATGCTGGTACTTTGGCTGCTGACGCTTACGCGTATTTTTATTGTGGATGCCGGAATCTTTACCATGGCGGTGGGATTGTCCATGGTCATGGGAATTCCTGTTTTGTACATTTACAAAAAAGTAGATCTGTCGAAGCACTGGGTAAAATATGTGCTTTTGACACTGATCTGTGTGATCTCCGCGATCTTTGCCGCCTTTTTGTCTTTCCATGCGGTGCTTATTTATGTATTGCCTTTACTTCTGGCAGTGCAGTATCGGGAGAAACAGACGCTTTGGATCACTTATGCAGTGAACGATGTGACCATGACCATCAGTATGGTGGCAGGATTCTACCATGGAATCTGTGATCTGAACGTGCTTCTGGGAAGTAATCACACCAGAGACTGGTATCTGGAACAGTGGGCAGCAGGGACAATGCAGTTTGGCATTGAACCGGATCCGGTGTTCGTGATCCTGTTCTATGGCGCACTGCCCCGTGCGGTGATCCTTCTGATGTTCACTGCCATCCTGCGCTATATCAGTATCAGCAGCCATGAAGATGCGCAAAGAATCGCTGATCTGACTTATCGCAAAGAGACCGACCTGGGAACGCATGTGTACAATAAGAACAAATATGAGGAAATGATCGAGACTTATTATCCGGAAGTACGCAGACTGGCAGCTATTTTCTGGGATGTGAATAATTTAAAATATGTCAATGATAAATACGGTCACGCTGCCGGGGATGTTCTGATTCAGACATTATCCTCCGTACTGTATGAATTGTCTACGGACAGACGCAAGGTTTATCGTGTGGGCGGGGATGAGTTTGTTATGATTATCGAGAATCCGGTAGAAACCGAGATAGAGTCCATGATAGAGACTGTAAAAGCAGATCTCATGGAAAAAGATGGGCAGGGAGACATACCGATCTCCAGTGCCGTAGGCTGGGCGGAGGG
This sequence comes from Lachnospiraceae bacterium, assembly GCA_003447295.1. Classification (GTDB taxonomy): domain Bacteria; phylum Bacillota; class Clostridia; order Lachnospirales; family Lachnospiraceae; genus Acetatifactor; species Acetatifactor hominis. The sequence goes on along the minus strand of DLZQ01000030.1, from coordinate 7,433 downwards.
CTGCGGCGTGGATATCTGCAAGATCGTCAATGAGGCGGATACGAAGATGTATGAAAATAAAAAACGCGGAAAGGAAGGGAGAGAATAGATGGCAAACTGGGTGAGTGCCGGCTGCGGCGTCATAGCCAATGAACTTGCGCAGGCAATGGAAAAAAGAGGACAGAAACTGTATGGTGTCGTGAACCGTACGCAGGAGAGAGCAGTAGCTTTTGCGGAGAAATACGGTGTGCAGAATGTATTTACAAGTTTTGAGGAGGTCTGTGCGGATCCGGCGGTGGATATCATCTATATCTCTACGCCTCATAATACGCATATTCAATTTTTACGAAAAGCTCTGGCAGCAGGTAAGCATGTGTTGTGCGAGAAATCCATTACGTTAAACTCCGAAGAACTGGAAGAAGCCATGCAGCTGGCGAAGGAGCACGGCGTGGTTCTGGCGGAAGCTATGACAATCTACCATATGCCAATCTATAAGGAACTGTTAAAACGAGTGAATGCGGGTGACCTCGGAGAACTTCGCGTGATACAGATGAACTTTGGAAGCTATAAGGAATATGATATGAAGAACCGGTTCTTCAACCGGAATCTGGCGGGCGGTGCATTATTGGATATCGGAGTATATGCGCTCTCTTTTGTAAGAATGTTCTTAAGTTCCTGTCCGGATCAGATTGCTTCCCAGGTGAAACTTGCAACGACGGGAGTGGATGAACAGGCGGGGATACTATTAATGAATTCCAAGCAGGAGATGGCGACAGTGACATTATCTCTGCACGCCAAGCAGCCCAAGCGTGGCATGCTCTCTTTTGACAAGGCTTATGTGGAGATGTATGAATACCCCAGAGGGCAGAAGGCAGTGATCACCTACACGGAGGACGGTCATACCGAGGAACTCCGGGCAGGAGCCACAGCGGATGCCCTGGTCTATGAGGTAGAGGATATGGAGCGGGCCATTGCCGGACAACCGGAGGTCATGAAGCTAAATTATACGGAAGATGTCATGCATATGATGACAGAGATCCGAAAACAGTGGGGACTGACCTATCCGGAGGAAGAGCAGACCATGGGAAAAATCTGATAACAGTATTCCGGCGGTAAAAAGAGCCGAAGAAAATATGACCAATCGGTGGTATGCAGGGAGAATACTGATGATACGAAACAAGAGTCTGGGGAAGAGGCTTCTGGCGGTGGGACTTATGCTGATATTTAGCATGAGCGGCTGCGGAACATACAATGAGATAGAGTTAACAGGGAATGGAATAGGGAGTGGTGGAATAGAAGCTGCGGCAACGGTGGATCCTGTTGAGATGACCACTGACGTGGAAACAGCATCGGATGTCACGGGCGGAGATGCCACAGCCCAAGAAACTGCGGAGGAGACGAATAAGGTGCCCCCGGAGCCTTCCCCGGTGCCCCAGCAGGAAATGACTACTGCGGACCGCATGGTGGACCGGACGAAAGTGAAAGGCATCTATGTCACCGGTCCCAAGGCCGGCAGCGCCGGAATGGCAGATCTGATTGGACTGGTGGATGAGACGGAACTGAATGCTATGGTCATTGATGTGAAAAACGATGAAGGAAATGTGACGTTCCGGCTGGCGAATGAGGAGATTACAGAGAACATTCCCGTACTGGATCAGATATCCGAAATGCAGGCAGGAGTGCGCTACATCCGGGATATTCAGGCTTTGATGCAGGAACTGAAGGATCATAATATTTATACCATTGCGAGGATCGTATGTTTCAAGGATCCCATTCTGGCAGCGGCGAGACCGGAACTGGCACTGACAAAACCGGATGGCAAGCCGGTGACGGATGCCAACGGCCTGGCATGGGTGAATCCATACAGGCAGGAGGTCTGGGAATATCTGACAGAACTTGCCGAGATGGCAGCAGACCTTGGATTCGATGAGATCCAGTACGATTATGTACGTTTTCCGGTGGGATCAGATGCCAATGCAGCGGACTACGGTGTGGATATGGATGCCTATCCGAAGAGGCAGGCAATACAGGATTTTCTCGCCTATGCAGGAGACAGACTTCACGAAAAGGGATGCGTGGTTACGGCGGATGTCTTCGGCACTATCATCGGAAGTGAGACCGACGTGCAGACGGTAGGGCAGGATTACGCGGCGCTGGGACAGACTGTGGATGCCATCAGTCCCATGGTGTATCCCTCTCATTATGCGAATGGGGTATTCGGACTGAAAGTACCGGATGCGAATCCTTATGAGACAGTATTGGCGGCAATGCAGGGGTCCGTCGAAGAACTGCAGGAGATTCCGGAGGCAGAGCGGGCAATGGTGAGACCCTGGCTGCAGGCATTTACCGCTACCTGGGTTCCGGGGCATATTTCTTATAACGGAACACAGATTAGAGAACAGATCCAGGCAGTTTATGATGCCGGTTATGAAGAATGGATCCTGTGGAATGCAACGAACCGTTACTCCGCGGAAGGACTGCTTGGTGCAGATGAGGTAGAGGATAATGAAGATAATTAATAAGATCATGATAGGAATCGCGGTGCTCTGTCTGTTATTGTGTGGCGGAGTTCTGGCGTTTGCCCTAAATCCGGACATGACCGGTTCATTGGCACAGATGCTGTATGGAACCGAAAAAAATGCAGAGGCTGTAACAGAGGCAGCAGAGGAAATCGGAAATCCCGGCAATATAGGTACAGATGGAAGTGTTTCGGTAACACTGCCAGATCAGCCTGAAAACAGTCTGAGCGATTACATCAATCCGAATCCACAGGAACCCCTGCGATATCCCGGCGGTAATACCGGAAGCTCTGACAGCGGCACAACAGCCACACCGGCTTCCAGAAGTGACGCTGTGACGGATTTAAACTCTTATTATGCAAACTGTATTACACAGTTAAGCATCTTGGGGAGCGGCGACCAGCATTTTGACAATGTGGTTCCCAAGAGTCTGTGGAGTACCATTGAGCAGGCGTATAATACCGGAGCCTACGAGCAGGGATATGTGGCGGAGGTGCTGAAAAAGCTTGGCATGGAGAACTTTGCGATTTCGCTGCAGCTGGTAGATCTCGGGGATGGGTATTACAGAGTATATCACAATGTGGTGACCTACTAAGAGGAACGTACAATATTTATAAAAAGTGAGAAACACCGGTATTTTTTGATATCGGTGTTATTTTAAGTTCAAAAATAAGAATCGTTACTATTATTATTGACAGATAATTACAATTACGTTATAATCAGGGTATAAAATACATGAGAGATATGAAAAGAGAAATACAAAGTAAATAAATTGTGTGATGTAAGAGATACTAAAAGAAAACAACTCACAGGAGAAAAGGAGAAGTTATATGAATCATAAGGCAATGTACAAGTTAAGCTACGGATTATATATTGTAACAACACGGGATGCAGAGAAGATAAACGGCTGTATCGTCAATACCGCGATCCAGGCGGCTTCCACTCCGAATCAGATCTGCGTCTGCATCAACAAGGCAAATTATACCCACGATATGCTTTTAAACACCGGCGTGTTTAATGTATCCGTACTCAGCAGGACGGCAGAGTTTCCGCTGTATGAGCGGTTTGGTTTTCAGTCAGGCAGAGACGTGGATAAATTTGCGGATTATACAGCATATAAAAATGCAGGGAACGGCGTGCCCTATATCACAGAAGGCACTAACGCATACATTGCGGTAAAAGTTACACAGACCGTGGATCTGGGATCCCATACTATGTTCATCGGAGAAGTGACGGAGATGGAAGTATTAAGTGAAGAGCCATCCGCAAACTATGAGTATTATCAGGAAAATGTAAAGCCCAAGCCGGTAGAGGCAGGGAAGACTACGGACGGTCAGACCGTATGGCGCTGCACCATCTGCGGCTATGAGTATGTGGGCGAGGAACTGCCCGAGGATTTTATCTGTCCGCTGTGTAAGCATCCGGCATCTGATTTCGAAAAAATCATAAAGTAGACGACAGGAGGTTAGAATTATGAGTATCAACAGCAGAAAAGTGGTAATAGTGGGCTGCGGATTTGTGGGATCTTCTTCCGCGTTTGCCCTAATGCAGAGTAAGCTTTTTTCGGAAATGGTATTGATCGACGCCGATCATGATCGTGCGGAAGGAGAAGCTATGGATATCAGTCATGGCATGGCATTTGCCAGCCCCATGAAGATCTATGCGGGTACTTATGATGATATTACGGACGCCGCAGTCATTGTGATCACCGCTGGTGCCAACCAGAAGCCCGACGAGACGAGACTGGATCTGATCCGGAAAAACAGTGCCATTATGAAGTCCATTATCGGGGAGATCAAAAAGAGACCCTTTGAAGGAATCCTGCTCATTGTCTCCAATCCGGTAGACATTCTGACTTATATAGCCCTGAAGGAATCCGGCTATCCGGCCAACCGTGTCATCGGCTCCGGAACGGTATTGGATACCGGCAGATTCCGGTATGAACTGGGAGAACATCTGGGAGTGGACAGCAGAAGTATTCATGCCTTTATTATCGGCGAACATGGAGACAGCGAACTGGCAGCCTGGAGCGAGGCGAGAGTTGGTGGCATGCCTATCAACGATTTCTGTGAACTGCGGGGACATTATGACCATGAGGCATCCATGGAGAAAATATTTAACAGTGTAAAAAACAGTGCCTATGAGATCATTGCGAGAAAGCACGCAACCTATTACGGAATCGCTATGGCTGTATGCAGAATCTGCGCAGCAATTGTCCGTAATGAGCAGTCCATTCTGCCGGTATCCAGTCTGATGACGGGAGAGTACGGACTGGAGAATGTGGTGTTAAGCATTCCGGCAGTGGTGGATGAAAACGGTATTGAGACGGTGGTTCCTATTGAGTTAAACGAGAAGGAACTGGCTGAATTACAAAAATCTTCAGAGGTACTGAAAAAAGTGATAGCGGAATTTTATCCGGATTAGTCTAAAGGTTTTAATAATGTGAAATGACTGCGCTGTGTCTGCAGGATTCCAAGCTTTGTAAGCTTGCCGAGTTCCGCGGACATGGCGCTTCTTTCAACTCCCAGATAATCCGCCAGTTCCTGACGGTTGAAGGGGATGGTGAAATCATTGGAAGCTTTCAGTTTTGCCTGATCGGTCAGGTACGCCATTAGTTTTTCTCGGGTGGTCTTGCGGGAGGTATATTTGATTTTCTGGTTCAGATACATGTTGTTCTGTGCCACGATCCCCAAGAGATTGCGGATCAGGGTATGATGAAACTTACAGCCGTTGTCGCAGGTATTCAACAGTTTTTTCCCTTTTAAAAACATAATAGTGCAATCCTCCGCAGCCACGATATCCACAGGAAGATGAGGAATCCCGGCACAGACAAAAGCCTCCCCGAACAGGGAGCCCGCGAAGATGGAGGCAGTAATATTACGGTTGCCGTAGTAATCGTCCTGTAATACATGGATCGAACCGGACTCGACAATACCGATGAAATCCGCCGGATCGCCGGCATGCCAGATATACTCCTCCTTTTGATAGGATTTTGTATAGGCGTGCAGGCGCTTCAGCATAATGGGAATATCTTCGGGTAAAATGTTCTGAAAAAGAGGATTGCTCATAATAAAATCTCCTTTTGTTGGAAAACCAACATACTTGATGGGATGATTCTAGTATAATCCCCTCAGAAAGTCAAGGAGAGTTCAGGAAAGGAAGGATAACGATGTATAAAAATATTGAAAAACAGACGAAACTAAATCTGAAGGAGCTGGTGAAATACCAGGAGGGGCAGGTAGTCAGCAAGACTCTTGTACAGAACGACTATGTGAGTATGACGATTTTTTCCTTTGACAAGGGCGAGGAAATCTCCACCCATGCAGCAGGCGGTGATGCTATGGTAACCGTTTTGGAAGGCAAGGGAAGATTCACCGTAGGCGGCGAAGTATTCTACGTGGAAGAGGGCGAGACTCTGATCATGCCCAAGGATATCCCTCACGCAGTATACGGTGAGGAGAGATTCAAGATGCAGCTGACAGTATCTTTCTGAGTTGTAGAAAAAATGCGGTTCTCTTTTGAGGTTTGTGCAAAATACCGTTTGTTTGGATTTCTTTGTTGGAAAAACAACATAATGAAATTCTGGATTTTGCAATACTGATCTTGTGATGAAACATAGGACGAATAATTAAGGTCAGATGTTTAGAAAAGTAAATGATGATTTAGAGACAAGCTAAGAGCATAGAAAAACCGAGGAGGAAAATATGATCCGAAAAATCATTCATATTGATGAAGAAAAATGCAATGGCTGCGGTATTTGTGCGTCTGCATGTCATGAGGGTGCGATAGATATTATTGATGGCAAGGCAAAGCTGGTCAGAGAGCATTTCTGTGATGGGTTTGGCGACTGTCTGCCCGGGTGTCCGACGGGAGCCATTACTTTCGAAGAGCGGGAGGCACCTGCCTATGATGAGGCGGCGGTGAAACAGGCACAGCAGTTAAAACAACAGGGAAAAATGCAGCGGGAGGGTATGCAGACTCCACATGGAGGATGCCCGGGAAGCCGTATTCGTCAGATGCACCGGAAGGAAGATGCAGCTACCGTGACAGAAAACAGTAACGCCAATGACGTAATCAAATCTCAGCTGTGTAACTGGCCGGTACAGATCAAACTGGCACCGTTGCAGGCACCCTACTTTGACGGAGCGAAGCTGCTCATTGCGGCAGACTGTACCGCCTACGCTTATGCAAATTTTCATAAGGAATTCATTCGCGGAAAAGTCACTTTGATCGGCTGTCCGAAACTGGATGCAGTAAACTACAGTGAGAAGCTGACGGAGATTCTGCGGAACAACGATATTCAGTCCGTGACCATTGTGCGCATGGAAGTACCCTGTTGCGGCGGCCTTGAAATGGCGGCAAAAAAGGCTATACAGGACAGCGGAAAGTTTCTGCCCTGGCAGGTTGTGACCATCGCCATTGATGGAGAGATTCTGGAATAAAATGTTTTTGCTGAAAGCAAGTGTCTGAAAAAGGAGATTGTATGAAAATGCAGGGAGACAGCATCATCAGTGCCCTGATCGGACTGGTGGGGGCCGTATCTAATAATGGAAAAACAGAGCAGACCGACAGCGTGATCTGGGAAGCGTTTCTGTGTTTGAAGGACGCAGGCAGCGAGGAAGAAATGGTACAGAAGATACATGCAGAGAAATTCATCATTGCGCCGGACTGTGCCACCTGCCTCAATCCCTGCGGCAATACTTCGGATTATGACATGGCACAATTTTATGCAGCAGATGCGAAGGTCATCTCTGCGAAGCGGGATCTGATCGAAACTGTTTGTAAAAAGCTAGGTTCGTCGGAAAATGTCCCGGAGGATGTTTATCAGGGAATTGCCTATCTTGGGTATGATCTGGAACCGGAGGCTTATGTGCAGATGCAGCAGAAGATTATATGCTATGATTTGATTCAATAAATTGAGAGTTACGCGTGCAA
>DLZQ01000093.1:5507-5708 GCA_003447295.1 Lachnospiraceae bacterium | reverse complement strand
GCCGAATCCGTCGCCTGATCTGTGATGATGCTGAGCAGATAATAACACGTTCCTACCTTGCGGACACCGTAGACCTGATCTGCACCGGGATCCATAGTCCGGATCATTTCTTCCGCAAGGCTCCTGATCTCATCCTGCGGCAGCTTCAGGCTGCCCTCCAGAGTGATCGTGCCATCCGTTTCAAGGATCATACATTCCGTA
>DLZQ01000093.1:0-5251 GCA_003447295.1 Lachnospiraceae bacterium | reverse complement strand
CGTTCTGATCCGTCATCCGTTCTGTGGCAGAATTTCCTGCCTGTATCCCCGCAAATTCCGCTCCGTATTTTTCCATGTTCTGATACACCATATCATAAATGGTCTGAAAGAGAAGGTTCTCACGTTTTCCCTGCTCCGTCTCCCGTTCTAACATACGGTTAAAATAAGAAAACAGCATAAAGCTTCCAAACAGCATGAAGGCTGCCGTAAGGAGTGCTGTGATGGAAAAAAATAATTTATGCGTGAACTTCATTCAAACGATACCCCACTTTATATACCGCTATAATAATATTTTCCCAATGTAACTTTTTCTTCAGCCGCTGCACATGCAGATCCACAGTCCGGCTCTGTCCCATATATTCGCCACCCCATACAGTCTCGTATATGGTTTCCCGGTACAATGCCCTGTTTTTATTCCTGGCGAATAATAACAGCAGATCGAATTCCTTCGGTGTCAGATAGATTTCCTCCCCGTCCAGAGTCACTCTGTGGGATGCCGTGTCTATGGTGACATTGCACGCCTGGATGACCGTCTCCGTCTTATGATATCTGCGCAGCACCGCCTCCACTCTGGCAAGCAGCTCTACGATCTCAAACGGCTTGGGCAGATAATCATCCGCCCCCATTCGGAGTCCTTTCACCTTATGTTCCGTAGATCCCAGCGCCGTCAGGAAGATCACCGGCAGTTCACAGGCTTTCGCATAATCCATCAGCTCATACCCGTTGATCCCCGGCAGCATAATATCTAACAGTGCGAGATCAAATTTCTCCCGTTCCATAAGATCTGCCGCGCTTTTTCCATCCGGCGCCCAGGTACACAGATACCCTGCCTTTGTCAGATTCATCCGGATCAGATTAGCGATCGGCTCTTCATCTTCCGCAATTAATATCCTGAACATTTCTTCTGCCCCTCATTCTATAAATTCTCATATTACTTTAACTCCTGATTGTATCCATTTTGTATCATCCAAAGCTATGCACTCTTTTCTCCTTAGTTCATACCATATAATAAATGTTTTTACGGAAAGGACAGTTGATCGCTATGAAAGATTATTCTTTCGAGGAACCGTTTGAAAAATATCCTCTCGCCATGGCTTATGTCCCCTGGCAGCATTTTACCCAAATGTATGAAAATCTGGAAAAAGGATACAGGGCCGGTACTATTTTCCCCGAGCTTGACAAACCCTTTACAGGAAGGAGATGCGTCAAATGAACAGCGAAGAAAAAAAGCTGTATGATATCGGCATCGCTGATTTCGTCCTGACAGATCTGATGCTGTATCTGGACACCCACCCTTCGGACCAAAAAGCCATGGAATACTTCAATCACTACGCACGGATCAAAACACAGATGGAGCGGGAATTTGCAAGAGATCATTACCCACTGCGCAAGGATCTCGCCGAAAGTAACAGGGACTGGCGCTGGGGCAGTGCCCCTCTCCCCTGGGAAGGAGGCTGTAACTGATGTGGAACTATGAAAAAAGACTGCAATTTCCGGTAAATATCAAAGAGCCCAACGCGAAGCTGGCGCAGGTCATCATCTCCCAGTACGGCGGACCGGACGGTGAAATGGGCGCCAGCATGCGTTACCTGTCCCAACGTTATTCCATGCCTTATAAGGAAGTTGCCGGACTGCTGACTGATATAGGGACTGAAGAACTGGGGCATCTTGAAATGGTAGCCACCATCGTCCACCAGCTGACCCGTAACCTCTCCATGGAAGAGATTGAGAAAAGCGGTTTCGCCAACTATTATGTGGACCATACCATCGGTGTCTGGCCTCAGGCAGCGGGCGGTGTTCCCTTTAATGCCTGTGAATTTCAGGTAAAGGGAGATATCATCACTGATCTGCACGAGGATATGGCTGCGGAGCAGAAAGCCCGCTCCACCTATGACAACATCTTACGTCTGATCAAGGATCCGGATATCTGCGAACCCATCAAATTCCTGCGGGCCCGCGAAGTCGTCCATTACCAGCGCTTCGGAGAAGCCCTCCGTATCACACAGGACCACCTGAATTCAAAGAACTTCTATGCCTTTAACCCCGGTTTTGACCGCTGTGAATCCTGTGGCAATTAACCCTTCCACAAAAAGAGAATCCCTCACACAAAGAGGGATTCTCTGATCATGATCTTATTCCACATTAAATACCAAGAAAACTTTTTACGGTATCCTTCATTTTATCCACATCACACTGCGTATCATGAAGTATAGGTGCGGTACGGATCTCTTCGATAGCTCCGGGTACCTTCACCTTAGCAATTTTGGATAATTCATCCACCAGTTCAAAATCACCCATTACATCATATTTGGTATCAATCGCATCCATGACGCTTCTGGTGAATTTGAAGGGGCTTGCAGTAGAAGCAATGACGGTGGTCTTATGATCCCCGGTCTCTGCCACATATTTTCCGTATACTGCGGAAGCTACTGCGGTATGGGTATCGATCACATAGCCGCATTTCTCATACAGACGGCGGATTTCTGCTGCTGTCTCTGCCTCACTTGCGAAGTTACCATAGAAGTCAGCCAGCTGTGCCTTCATTTCTTCGGTGATCTCGTATTTGCCGTTGCCGGTCAGCGCACTCATCAGCTCCCGGTTTTTATCCGCATCATTGCCTGCGATACGGTAGATCAGACGCTCTAAGTTGCTGGAGATCAGAATATCCATGGAGGGAGATGTCGTCAGTACGAACTCTCTGTTGCGGTCATAGGTTCCGGTACGGAAGAAATCATACAGTACCTTATTATCATTGGAAGCACAGATCAGTTTATCAATGGGAAGCCCCATATTCTTCGCATAAAATGCTGCCAGAATGTTACCGAAGTTACCGGTGGGAACTACAACATTGATCTTCTCACCCTCTGCGATCTTGCCGTCTTTACATAACTGAGCATAAGCATATACATAATAGCAGATCTGAGGTACCAGACGTCCGATGTTGATAGAGTTGGCCGAGGAGAACTGGAATCCCTTCTCGTCCATCTCTTTTGCCAGTTCCTTATCGGAGAAGATCTTCTTCACGCCGGTCTGAGCATCGTCAAAATTGCCGTGAATGCCTACTACGAAGGTATTGGCACCCTTCTGGGTCACCATCTGCTTCTCCTGGATCGGGCTGACACCGTTCTTCGGGTAAAATACAATGATACGAGTACCTTTTACATCTGCAAAGCCTGCCAGGGCTGCCTTACCGGTATCGCCGGAGGTAGCGGTCAGGATCACGATCTCGTTCTTAATATTGTTCTTGCGGGCAGAAGTGATCATCAGATGAGGTAAAATGGAAAGTGCCATATCCTTAAAAGCAATGGTGGATCCATGGAACAATTCCAGATAATACGCATTGTCTGCCTTCACAAGCGGAGCAATTTTTTCTGTATCAAACTTGGAATCGTAAGCACTGTTAATACAATTCTTCAGTTCTTCTTCCGTAAAATCCGTCAGAAATAATTTCATGACTTCATATGCAACCTGCTGATAAGTCATTCCCGCAAGCTCCTTAAGGCTCTTGTCCAATGTAGGAATATGATCCGGTACAAACAATCCTCCGTCATCGGATAATCCCTTCAGGATCGCCTGTGATGCGGTTACCGGTGCGCTGTTGCTGCGTGTACTGCGATAAATTACTTCCATTTCCTCTCCTCCGTATCTATATGTATCTATGGATGATGATCCACTTGTAATTTCGTAAAAGTATAGCATATTTTAGGTACTGTTGCAAGGTGAATTGATAAAGTATCCCTGTATTGTATTACTCTTTAAAAAACTCGTGCCCTCCGTAACGGAACAATAACGTAAGTTTTTCATCAAACCACCGCATTCTGTCATCCTCCGCGTATTTTCTGGCTGCAAAATACAGTGCTCCGTCAGATATGTCTTCGCCTTTCAAAGCCCGTCCCACTGCTTTTACCGTCTCTTCACTGACTTCTGCACAGGCATAGCTCCCGTCATAAGCCGGAGAGAATTGTGCTACTCCATTCTCCCGCTGGAACACGACCTCCGTAATACTATCCGGGAATTTGGGAGAATTCAATCGGTTCAGTATCACATTTGCCACCAAAAGTTTCCCCTCCTCATCCTCACATCCCGCTTCCGCCTCTACAATCCGAAGCAATACCTCCAGCTCCTTTTCTGTCAGCTGATACTTGCTGTTTCTCTGCAATTCATTGCAATCCACTACTCTCTGTCCGGAGGAGGTTCTGGAAGCGATCCCCATAACCATGCTCTCTCTGTCTGCCAACAGTCTCTCCTCTGCCTGTGTCTGACGGACCGCCTGCTGCATTTTCTGTCCGATGTCCTCCATTCTGCACAGGCTTAAGACTCCCAGCAAAAACAACAGATTTATCGTCAGTAGTCCGCTCAAAGCTTTTTTATACATCGCTGAAAACTGACCCTTTCTCATTTTCTTATTTGGACTCTAACTTCATTCTATGCAGCTCGTCCGAAAAATATATCTGTTGTTCTTCCGGGAAAAATGTTAGTATAAGAATATGAGTGAAAAAAACAGTGAAAAAGAGCAAGTATATAAAGGAGTGTTCCGTGCCGTCAAAAAAGACGGGACGGTCTATTATCGTGCCTCTTTGACCCGGCATGGGAAACATATCAGTCTCGGCAGCTACCCTGTGGCAGAGGATGCCCATAGGGCTTACGAAGAAGGACTTCGTCTGCTTTCAGACCTTTCTACCTCTCTTAAATCCTACGAGCCTGGCTCCCCTCTTCCTTTTGAGAAGTGGGTCTGCCTTCTTAATTTCCGGGACAACGGGATCTACCTTGGGAATCCCATCTATATGGGACAACGGCTGTTTTACTATTATCTGTCTCCCCATCATGTATTAAAGTTCGATCTGGAGGATCTGTTCTATTATTCCTCCCACAAGATCATGCGCCGGGGTAATCATTACTTTGTGGCGGATTATGGAATGCAGATCACTCTGACCTCACGCTACGGGATCAAAAGTTATGCTGTTCCCGGCACAGACTACTGTTTCCGCAACGGTGATCCGACGGATTTTCGGAGAGAAAATTTAGAGATCCATAATATCTATCACGGTGTCCGCAAAACCGCAGCAAAAAACGGACAGTACATTTATACTGTCCGCATTCATATTCGCGGTAATTATCTGGTGGGACGCTATGCTACCGAGACAGAAGCCGCTATCGCCTATAATAAAGCCATCGACATTCTGCGAAGCAAAGGTGTCACAAATAATTTTTCATATAATTACGTGGAAGAAATCGCTCCCAGCCGCTATGC
>DLZQ01000083.1:45684-48818 GCA_003447295.1 Lachnospiraceae bacterium | reverse complement strand
TCACTATGCCTATGCGCGGCTATGCTTTCGTAACTTTCAATTTATTTATCGCCCTTTTTCTCTTCCAGATGGAAATCTGCGAAGGTGGAGCGGTTCGTCAGTTTCCCGAACATCCAGGTGTAGATCCAAATGAGAAGAGGAATGGCTACCGTGGCTAACAGGCAGGTGGCGAACAGTGCATGACTGGCGGAACTGTCGAAGATCGCTGCGAACAGGGTTACGACATACAACAGCACCAGCACAACGATTCCTGCGATCGCAAAGATCTGTTTGGAAGTCATTTTTGTTTTCTTGTTTTCTGTATTTTTATCCTGTGACATTATTTTCCCTTTCATTACTTAAGGACCAACAAAGAAGAAAGCTTTGTTGGTCCTTGTGCTATTCGTGATCTTCCGAAATCTCGGAACTGCCGGCAACGTGTTCTTCGGTGGGCTTCGGAATCGTAATCAGCACTTTGACGATACGGTTCTGATCGATGCCCTGTACTTTCAGGTGAATACCGTTCTCCAGGGTGACTTCCTCACCATCCTCCGGCAGACGATCCAGACAATCGATGATCAGACCGCCGATAGAATCGTAGTCTTCACTGGTCAGGTCTGTCCCCAGAGCATCATTGATATCATCTAATTTCAGGCTGCCTTCTACCAGATAAGTGTCATCGGACATCTTCTGTATCAGTTCTTCTTCATCCTCATCATATTCGTCACGAATCTCACCGACGATCTCTTCCAGTAAGTCCTCTAAAGTGATCATACCTACGGTAGCACCGTACTCATTTAATACGAAAGAGACATTCGTGGTCTTTTCCCGCATCTCGTACATCAGATCGGCAATCTTTTTATATTCGTAAGTATAATAAGCGTCTCTTAAGATATTTCCCACATGGAAAGCACTCTGATCTTCCGTCAGGATAAAGTCCTTGATATTGATGAGACCGATAATATTGTCTTTATCGTCCTCATAGACCGGAAGACGTGTGTACATGGAATCACGGAACACTGCAAGTACATCATCATAGGTAGCATCAAGACTTACCGTTACCATATTGATCCTGGGGATCATGATGTCCTTGGCATGAGCATCGGAAAAATCAAATACGTTGTAGATCAGTTTTCTTTCCTCGGATTCAATGACACCGTCTTCATGGCTGACATCCACATAGGTTTTCAGTTCGCTTTCGGTCATGGCACTGGCTTTTTTATTCGGATCGATATGTAACAGCTTCATAATGCCATGGGAGAGCAGGTCTACCACGATAATAACCGGTGTGAGTACCTGCATCAGCAGGTATATGATATTACAGTAGGTCAGTGCCAGCTTTTCAGAACACAGAACCGCCCAGGTCTTCGGTACGATCTCGCCGCAGAGTAATACGACAATAGTTAAAATACCGGTTGCGATACCTACAGCCAGATTAATGCGCATGGCTAAAGTTGTTGCCAGGGAAGATGCAGTCAGATTTACAATGTTATTACCGATCAGAATGGTACTGATCATTTTACTGTAATTATCCAGAATTTTATTGACGCGTGCAGCACGCTTGTTGCCTTCCTCCTCCAAAGAACGCATTCGCACACGGTTCACCGTGGACAGTGCAGTCTCGGCGGAAGAGAAAAAGCCGGACAGAAAAATAAGAACAATAATAGAAATCAGTTGTATGACACCAGAGGTATCCAAAAAAGTTCACTCCTTCTTAAAATAAAATAGCAGGCTTATGCCTTATTTATGTGTTATTAAGCAACAATATACAATAGGACAGGAATAGTTGTCAAGTTTTCCGAAGGCTTTGAATATACATTTTACATAAGTAAAAGGAGGGATGACATGGAAAAAAGAGGAGAAGGAAAAAAGGGTATTCCGGTACTGGCACTGGCGAAATGTCTGCTCGTATCTTATGTGCTGACATTACTGCTTCTATGTCTGTTGGCACTTTTATTGTATAAACTGCATCTGACGGAAGGTATAGTGACGATAGCCATCTCCGCCATCTATGTAGCCACTACTTTTACAGCGGGCTTCCTTGCAGGAAAGAGAATGGAAAAGCAGAAATTCCTATGGGGAGCTTTCGTGGGAGCGGCATATTTTGTGATCCTGGCGGTGGTGTCAGTGCTGATCAGGACACCGGAGACCGCATTGGGCAATTCCTTCTGGACTACCATGGTATTATGTGTGGCAGGGGGGACGCTGGGTGGAATGTTAGGGTGAAAAGCAGGTAACAATGACTTTTACCGCTTTTTTTAACGCTTTTTGAGAAAAAAAGCTTTTACAAATGCCAAATACATGATATAATTAGCAAAAATGAGTCGCGTGTCTGCATATTTATATACACGCCGGCGTCGATAGGCGCTTTGAAATCATAAGGAGGCTATTTTTAATGAAGCATATTAAGACTTTAACAACCAGAGATTTAAAGGAATCCATGAAAAAGGGCGGCTGCGGTGAGTGCCAGACTTCCTGCCAGTCTGCATGTAAGACTTCCTGCACAGTAGGAAACCAGAGTTGTGAAAAGATTAAATAATCTAAGAAAATGAGAAGAGACTAACGTAAGCAGCGATTCAGGTCGCTGCTTATTCTCTGTTAACTATTCGAATAGTTAATGTTAATGTATCTTAAGCAATAAGAAGTAGAAAGAAGAGGAATAGAACTGTGATACACCAGTATAAGAGCAACGGCTATAATATCGTTATGGATGTGAACAGTGGTTCTGTCCATGTGGTAGATGATATTGTGTATGATATGATTCCGCTGGTAGAGCCTCTGGTGACAGAAGGTATCAAGGATGCGGACACCATCAAGGCCGCTGTACTGAATCTTGCGAATATCCCCTATCCCCAGGAAGAAATCACCGAAGCGGTGGACGAAGTCCTGGAGCTGGAGAAGGCAGGACAGCTGTTTGCTCCCGATATTTACGAGAATTACATTTTTGATTTTAAGAAGCGCCAGACCGTAGTCAAGGCACTGTGCCTGCACATTGCCCATGACTGTAACCTTGCCTGCAGGTATTGTTTTGCGGAAGAGGGTGAGTACCACGGCAGAAGAGCGCTGATGAGCTTTGAGGTCGGCAAGAAGGCACTGGATTTCCTGGTAGCCAATTCCGGCAACCGTGTGAACCTGGAAGTGGATTTCTTTGGCGG
>DLZQ01000083.1:1759-45399 GCA_003447295.1 Lachnospiraceae bacterium | reverse complement strand
CCAACAATAAAAAGTTCCGTTTTACCCTGACTACCAATGGTATCTTATTAAATGATGAGATCCTGGAGTTCGTGAATAAGGAAATGGGTAATATCGTACTGAGTATCGATGGACGTAAGGAGATCAATGACAAGATGCGTCCTTTCCGCGGTGGACAGGGCAGCTATGACATCATTGTTCCTAAGTTCCAAAAGGTAGCGGAGAGCAGAGACCAGATGAACTATTATGTGCGTGGTACGTTCACCCACAATAATCTGGATTTCTCCAAGGATGTTCTGCATCTGGCAGATCTGGGATTCAAGCAGATCTCCGTGGAGCCCGTTGTGGCACAGCCTACGGATGATTATGCCATCAGAGAAGAGGATCTTCCAATTTTAAAGGAAGAATACGATAAACTGGCAGTAGAAATGATCAAGCGTAAGAAAGAGGGCAAGGCTTTCAATTTCTTCCACTTTATGATCGATCTGCAGGGCGGTCCCTGCGTAGCCAAGAGACTCTCCGGCTGCGGATCCGGTACCGAATATCTGGCGGTTACTCCCTGGGGAGACCTGTATCCCTGCCATCAGTTCGTGGGTAACGAAAAGTTCCTCATGGGCAATGTGGATACCGGTGTGGTCAGAGATGATATCCGCGATGAGTTCAAATGCTGCAATGTCTATGCAAAGGACAAGTGTAAGAAGTGTTTTGCCAAGTTCTATTGTAGCGGAGGATGTGCGGCGAACTCCTATAATTTCCATGGCAATATCAATGATGCGTATGACATCGGCTGTGAGCTGCAGAGAAAACGTATCGAATGTGCTATCATGCTGAAGGCTGCGGAAGCGGCAGAAGCTTCAGAAGAATAGAAAGGACAAAGGAAAGATGAAAAAAAGTAAAGCAATCATCATTCTGCTCTGCGCACTTCTGGTCCTGCTGGGTGTCGGCTATGTGGATCTTAATGGCGTAGATGCGGAAGGAACTGCCAGTGCTTCAGACATCAGTCTGGGACTGGATCTGGCCGGTGGTGTCAGCATCACTTATCAGGTGGTAGGCGATGAAGAGCCGGATGCAACGGATATGGCAGATACTATTGCCAAGCTGCAGAAGCGTGTTGAGAACTACAGTAAAGAGGCTATTGTATACCAGGAGGGTACCGATCGTATCAACATCGAAATCCCCGGTGTAACAGATGCCAACAAGATCCTGGAAGAACTGGGACGTCCCGGTTCCCTGTATTTCATTGCAGAGACAGACAAGGACGGCAATGCGAATTACTCTATGCAGGCAGTGACCGATGCACAGGGCAATGTAAGCTATGCGTACGCTTTGAACAAGACCATCGATGAACTGAAGGCAGATGGATCCATCATGCTGGAGGGTACGGATGTCAAGAATGCTACCGCAGGCTCTATCAAGGATCAGACGATGGGCAATTCCACCTATGCGGTAGACCTGGTAATGACAGAGGAAGGTACCAAGAAGTTTGAAGAGGCTACCAGAAATGCTTACGAGAAGGGCGAGACCCTGGGTATCTATTATGATGGAACCTTTGTAAGTGTTCCTTCTGTAAAGGGTGTGTTCTCTGATGGTAATGCACAGATCTCTCCTATGAGCTCCTATGAAGAGGCAGAGAGTCTGGCTTCCACCATCCGTATCGGTGGACTGAAGCTTGAGTTGGAAGAGCTGCATTCCAAGGTAGTTGGCGCACAGCTGGGTGTGGAAGCAATCTCCACCAGCTTAAAAGCAGCTGTGATCGGATTTATCGTAGTGGCTGTTTTCATGATCGCAGTTTATTTCCTGCCCGGATTTGCTTCTGTTATTGCACTGGGCATTTATGTGGCATTGGTAGTACTTTTGCTGAACGGCTTTGACATGACCCTGACACTGTCCGGTATCGCAGGTATCATCCTGTCCATCGGTATGGCAGTGGATGCCAACGTTATCGTATTTGCCCGTATCCGTGAGGAACTGGCAACCGGCAAGACCGTTAAGAGTGCCATGCAGATCGGTTATGACAAGGCACTGTCCGCTATCATCGACGGTAATGTGACTACCCTGATCGCAGCAGCAGTACTGTGGCTGTTAGGACCTGGTACCGTAAAGGGCTTCGCACAGACGCTGGCACTTGGTATCGTATTATCCATGTTCACTGCACTGGTAGTGACCAAGTACATTATGAAAGCTTTCTATGCACTGGGATTAAAGGATCCCAAGTGGTATGGTGTAGGTAAGGAACACAAGACCGTGAACTTCTTAGGTAAGAAGGTCATCTTCTTTGGACTGTCTCTGGCAGTGATCCTTGCAGGATTTATTACCATGGGTGTCTACAAGATGAACACCGGAGATGCACTGAATTACAGCCTGGAGTTCAAGGGTGGTACCGCAACTACTGTCACTTTTGACAAAAACTATACGCTGGAAGAGATCAACAGCGAGATGGTACCTCTGATCGAGAGCACCACCGGCAGTGCAGTTCAGATCCAGACCGTACAGGGCTCCAACGAAGTTATCTTCAAGACCGGTTCTCTGGATGTGGATCAGAGACAGGCACTGAATCAGGTGTTCGTGGATAATTTTGGCGTGGATGAGACACTGATCACCTCCGAGACCATCAGTTCCACCATCAGTAACGAGATGAAGTCTGATACGATCCTGGCGGTAGCAGTAGCAATTATCTGCATGCTGATCTATATCCGCTTCCGTTTCAGCGATATCCGTTTCGGTGTCAGCAGTATTGCCTGCCTGCTCCATGACGTGCTGGTAGTCATCACCTTCTACGCACTGGCAAGAGTATCCGTCAGCAATACCTTTATCGCATGTCTGCTGACCATCGTAGGTTACTCTATCAACGCCACCATCGTAATCTTCGATCGTGTACGTGAGAATATGGCAGTTATGACTAAGAAGGATGATCTGCAGGATGTTGTAAACCACAGCATCACCCAGACACTGTCCCGAAGCTTATTCACCTCCCTGACCACTCTGGTAATGGTAGGCGCGTTGTACATCTGGGGTGTGACCAGCATCCGTGACTTCGCTCTGCCTCTGATGGTAGGTATCATCTGTGGTGCTTATTCCTCTGTATGTATTGCAGGTGCCCTGTGGTATGTACTGAGAAAAAAGTTCGCACCCAAGGCAAAATAAGTAGGAATAAGTAAAAAGTAATAAAAATAGCATAAAAGTATTTTCAATGGAGATGGAAGCGAAAGGCTTCCATCTCTTTTTGTGTGCGCCTTGCGGTGCATATTTCTAATGGGTACTCCATAGGAAACATTTTCGTGAAACTTTCACAAATATTTAGGAAAACGCAGGAAACCTAAAAAACATTTGTAAATAACAACCAAAAATAGAAGAATGAAACTGTGACAAATAAATAAATCAGAGGGAAAACGATTACCCAAAATCAAATTGACCATCCGGAAACAGCAACGTTATAATCAAAATAACCCAAGGGAAAGTGCACTTTTTAAAACGGTTGAAACGACAGAAAGGTTACAAAAATATAACACAGACAAGTAGAATCGGAAAGAGAGGATATTATGAGTAAGCTGATGAGACGTTGTGGATCATTTCTGATGATGCTTCTGCTGGTGATCGGGATTCTGCCGATGACGGCAAATGCAGAAACAACACAGAATACAGAAGAGAGAAATGCGCTTTATGTGCAGGTACCGGAGGACTGGGAAAATCCTTGTGTGTGGGCGTGGGACAGCGACGGCAATAATGCGTTTACAGCATGGCCCGGCGAGGAGATGGAAGCAGATGCAGCTAATGACGGCTGGTATTATATCTGGCTTCCTGCATGGGCGAATCATGTGATCGTCAATGCCAATGAGGGCAGCGTGCAGACCGAGGAGCAGATCCTGGATACCAATGCAGCATGGATCACGGTGAGTGCAGCGGACACCGTAGAGATCTCTTATGAGAGCAAGACTACCGGAGAGGCACCGGCTTACGTAGAGAAATTTGTGGTACATGCAAAAGTAGATGATTCCTGGGAAGCCCCCTGCCTGTGGGCGTGGTCGGCACCGGATGGCACCAATGCTTTTGCAGCATGGCCCGGAGAAGAGATGAAAGCAGGTGAAGATGGCTGGTACAGCATCAAGGTTCCGGTATGGGTAAACTCCATCATTGTGAATGCGAACGAAGGAAGCGTACAGACCGAGGATATCTCCATTGATCCCGCAGAACTATGGGTAACGGTAGCAGCCGACGGCAGCTACGATTTCAGCTATAAGAACCCGGATCAGGCAGAAACTCCCAATGTGACGATCCATGTATCTGCTCCCGCAGACTGGAACGGTCCCTGTCTGTGGGCATGGTCGGCACCGGACGGCACTAACGCATTTGCAGCGTGGCCCGGAGAGGCATTAGAGGAAGGCGAAGGCGGCTGGCTGGTAAAGGAGGTTCCCGGCTGGGTGAATTCTATAATCGTCAATGGGAATGAGGGAAGTGTACAGACGACGGATATTTCCGTAGAGACCGGTAAGGATATCTGGCTTACGATAAACGGTCCGGAGGATTACACCGTATCTTATGAAGAAATCGCGCTGGAAGAGACAACTGAAACTGTGGCAACACAAGAGCCTGCGGAAGCTGTGGAAACAACAAACGAAGCAGCGGAGAATACAGAGAAATCCACACCGGTCATACCCATCGTGATTGGCGTGCTGGTAGTGGCGGCAGCAGGCGGCGCAGCAGTGGCAGTCTCAAAGAAAAAGTCACAGAAATAAGATATAAAAACAAGAAGCAGGAGAGTACATATCAAAGGAGTGCAGGATATGAAGAATAAAAATCAGAAGAGAATCCGGAACAGAGCATGGGCATGGATCGTGGCCGCAGGATTGACCATTGGCAGCCTGACCGGCTGTGGCAGTCAGACGGTGGAGCAGACAGCACAGGGTGAGAAGACGGACGGAGAAGTTACGATCACCATCTGGCACGACAAGGAGGATGCGGTAACACAGGTCCTGGAAGAGGAATTCGCCCAATTAGAACCGCAGATTCATGTAGTCCTGGAGAAAAAAAGCGACCTGACAGAAGCTCTGAAAATGGTGGGAAATGATCCCAAGGCAGCTCCGGATATGTACCTTTTTGCCCATGATAAGATAGGTGTCTATGCAGAAATGGGCATACTGTCGCCTATCACGGATATCATTCCGGCAGAGGAACTGGATGCCTATATGGATAACACGATCGAAGCGGCGACCTATAAGGGAACGGTCTATCAGCTTCCTATCTATTATGAGACATTACTTTTTATGTATAACCGTCTCTACATGAAGGATGAGGAAGTGCCGGCTACCACAGAGGAATTGCATGCTTATATGCAGGAGAATACCCGTGGAGGGCATTATGGATTCGTGGAACAGCATAGTACCCCTTATTATGCGGCAGGCTGGATCAATGGATTCGGAGGCTATATCCTGAATGACGCCGGAGAGCCGGGATTAAATCTGCCGGAGACAGAGGAAGCCCTGGCCTATCATAAAAAGTTCGTGGATCTCATGCCGGGGGAAACCGAGTATGCCACAGTGAATACCTTGTTCAAAGAAGGAATGGCACATGCAACCATAGCCGGTCCCTGGCTGATCCCGACAGTAAGAGAAAATGGAATGGACGTGGGAATCGCCTCTATGCCTGTGATCGATGAGACCGGAAAGCCGATCGCCCCCTATATGGGAGTCCAGGGGGTCCAGGTGCTGAAAAATGCAGCAGAGAATAAAAAGGATGCGGTGGAGCAGGTACTGAGGGTACTTATGAAGGACGAAGTAGGTATTGCACTGGCACAGGCCAGCGGCTGTGCTCCTGCCAGAGAGAACTGTTACAGTTATGAAGAAGTAAGTGGTGATGAAGTGGTCATGGCTATGAAGGAGACTGCGGAAAATGCGGTGCCCATGCCGAATCTGCCGGAGATGGATGTGATGTGGACCGTAGCCAGCGGACTGCTGACGGATGTCAACATGGCAGGAAATGATGTGGCGGAAAGTGCGGAGAAAGCACAGAAGGAAGCATTGCAGCTGATCGAATCCATGAAATAAGTGACGTTGCGTAATCAGGCAAAAGGAAGTGGAACGAACAAATATGGCAAGAATGAAAAATGCTCATGGGAACAGACAACAGAATAAAAAAAGAAGAGAGACACTGTTTGCTTACAGCTGGTCACTGCCATCCTTAGTATTGATCCTGTTGATCGTAATCTTCCCGATCCTCTATACCGGATATATCTCCATGACCAACATGAATATTTATCACTGGAATAATTATGAGTTCATCGGACTGGAGAATTATAAGGATGCCTTGCTGGTATTTGACAATGGCTTCCTGACAGCACTTTTTGTGACGATATTGTGGACCGTGGTAAATATGGTGCTGCAGCTGGTGATCGCTTTTATTATGGCAACACTTCTCAATGTCAAGGGATTGCGACTGCGTAATGTCTATCGTACCCTGCTGATCTTTCCCTGGGCCATGCCGGGATATGTATCAATCCTGCTGTGGAAGACAGGAATGTTCAATTCCCAGTTCGGTCTGTTGAATCAATGGATGATCAGACTGGGAATGGAACCGGTGAGATGGCTTGGAAGTGACGTGATCGCATTCATCAGCTGTACGACAGTGAACCTCTGGCTGGCGTTACCCTTCATGATCACTATCATTGACGGGGCACTGCAGAGTGTGGACCGGAGCTTTTACGAAAGTGCGCTGCTAGATGGTGCTACCTGGCTGGAACGGACGAGATATATTACGGTTCCGATGATCCGCCCCATTATAGCACCGTCGGTTATGATCACGACATTTACGACTTTTAAACAGTTCGATGTCATCTATCTGCTGACCCAGCAGGTGGGATCCAAGACCGGTGCGAATATTCATACCATTTTAACCTATGCCTATGAGAAGGCATTCATTACGAATAATTACGGATACAGTTCCGCTATCTCCATTCTGATCTTCGGAATGCTGTTAGTGTTTTCTCTGGTGACAAACGGCAGAAAGGAGGAGAGCAGATGAGTAAAAAGACGAAACATGTGCTGGTACTTATAGCGGTAAATGTGTTTTTCATCCTGGTATGCTTTTTCGTGCTGGTGCCGGTATTATATGCGTTTTCCGTGTCGCTGAATGCAGAGAACAGCCTGTTGGGATCTGACTTTTCCTTTTTGCCAAAGCATATGACCCTGCAGAATTATAAGGCGGTTTTTACCGAGAAACCGGTGCTTTTATGGCTGAAGAACAGTCTGATCCTGGCGGTGAGCACACTGGTGATCTCGCTGGGGACCGGAATCCCTGCAGCGTATGCTTTTTCCCGGAAACGATTTCCCGGCAGAAAGGCGATTTTGAAGCTGTTGATTTTACTTTATGCATTTCCGTCCCTTTTGTCCATGACGGCGCTGTATAAGCTGCTTAGTCCTATGGGGCTGATCAATACCAGAACGGGTCTGATCATCGTGTATACCGGTACGATGGCAGTGTTTGCACTATGGAATATGAAGGGGTATTTTGACACGATTCCGGTGGAGATCGAGGAGGCAGCCATGATCGACGGAGCCACACAGTTAGAACAGGTGACAAAGATCGTACTGCCGCTTGCTAAGCCTACTATTGCGGTAACGGCTATGATGGTTCTTGTCTATGTATGGAACGAGTATATTTTTGCCATCAATTTCATGACAGGATCCGATACTTATACGCTGGCAGCAGGATTATATTCGCTGCAGGCGACGGAGATGAGTGGAAGCTGGCCGATTTTCTCGGCAGCATCCCTGATCGTGTCTTTGCCGATCCTGATCGTATTTTTCGCATTGCAAAAGAACATGACAGAGGGTCTGACCTCAGGTGGAGTGAAGGGATAGACCGCAGAAAGAGGAAGTATGAATCGAAGTGCAGTATTACATATACCCATGTCCCAGTATGCCTATGGGACAGATGAAGAGCATATTGTGATCCGTCTGCGGGCAGGCAGAGGGGATCTGACAGAATGCAGGCTCCATTACGGAGACAGGGCATGCCGACTTACACCGGTGCTTTTTACAGAACAGAAGATGGCAGTGGTGGCGCAGACGGAAGAATTCGATTACTGGGAGACTATACTGGAGCATCCCTATAAAAGACTTTGCTATTATTTCACATTGTCCGATGGCAGGGAAGAGGTGTTGTACTACGGAGAACGATTCACGGATCATACCGTGGATGACCGCTCGGAATATTATCAGCTGCCGTTCAATCACCGCGCAGATATTGTTACACCTCCCGAATGGGCACAGGATACGATCATTTATAATATTTTTCCCGACAGCTTTGCCACTGAGTACCGGTATCTTTGTGGCAGAGGAGAGGAGAAGGAATGGGGCGGTGTACCGACGAGGGGGAAGCTCGGCGGTACGATCCGTGGGATCTGCGAGAACGTGGAGTACCTGAAGAACCTCGGCGTGAACGCTATTTATATCAATCCGATCTTTGTCGCCGGAGAATATCATAAGTACGATCTGTTAGATTATTTTCACATTGATCCCTGTTTCGGAACCGATGATGATTTTCATCGGCTGATCGATGTATTTCATGCGAACGGACTGAAAGTAATCATTGACGGTGTGTTCAATCATTGCGGCTGGTATTTTTTCGCCTTTGATGATGTGGTGAAAAAAGGAGAACAGTCAGCTTACAGAGACTGGTTCTATGGACTTACCTATCCGGTGATGCGACCGGAGGATCCGGAGGAATATCCGGGATATGAGTGCTTTGGCTATGAACGGATGATGCCGAAGTTAAATCTGGCAAATCCGGAGACAGCAGAATATTTCTGCAAAGTGGGGCGCTACTGGGTGGAAAAATTCCATATCGACGGGTGGCGGCTGGATGTGGCAAGTGAGATCAATGATGGCTTCTGGAGAAAATTCAGAGAGATCGTAAAAAGTGTGGATCCCGACGCCATTCTCATCGGAGAAGTATGGGAGAGTGCGGCGCACTGGCTGGACGGAACCATGTTTGATTCTACGATGAATTATGATTTCCGTAAGCACTGCCGGAGATTTTTTGGGGAGCAGACGGCAGATGCCATGGAGTTTGACAGCCGCATAACGGATATGCGTATGCGCTATCGTAAGCAGACAGTCTATGCACAGTTAAACCTTTTGGACAGTCATGATGTCAGCCGGTTCCGTTCGCTGTGCCGGGATGAAGAAAGCTTCCGTCTGGCGGTGATCTTTCAGATGACTTTCCCCGGAATGCCTTCAGTATTCTATGGGGATGAGGCGGGACTGACCGGTATTCTGGAGGAAGAGTACAGGCAGCCCATGCCCTGGGATACACTGGATGAGAGCAGTCCTTTGTTTTTGCTATATCAGAAGGCAATTGCTCTGCGCAAACGGGAACGAACGCTGAGAAGAGGAGAATATCGCACATTACTGGCGGAACCGGGCAGCAGAGTGTATGGCTATGAAAGATATCTGGAGGAAGAAGATGGCAGTATAGAGAGTATCCGTATTTTCCTGAATATGGAAGAGGAAAACGTCCCCCTTCCTGAAGAACTGCTGGGCGGAGAGATTCTCTGGCAGGAAGGTCTTAAGGAAGGACAGCTGGCAGCAAAAGGATTTGCACTGATCAGGACAAGGGATTAAAATATTCTCAGAGAAAATCGCGCGAGGAGGGTGAACGATGGGAGCAACCATTAAAGATGTGGCAAAACTGGCGGGAACTTCTACGGCAACCGTATCGAAAGTGATGAACGGCTCCTATTCAATCTCGCAGGAGACGGCAGATAAAGTACGAAAAGCTATGGAGGAGCTGGATTATCATCCGAATCTGCGGGCGAAAAATTTCGCCAAGCAGTCTGCACGAACCATTATATTTGTGGCAGAGCTGGGGAAAGGAACAGGGTTTGCCAATCCACAGATGTTTGAGATCTTGTGTGGGCTGGAGGAAGTGCTGGCACAGAAGGACTATACGCTTGTAGTCAGGAATATAGCAGCGGGAGAATGTGCGGAATTTATCCGGAATGCAGCGGATACCAAGCAGGCAGACGGGTTTGTGATCCATGCGTCGGTGATCTCCCAGGCACTGGATGAACTGCTTTTTACTCATGAGATCCCGCATATTGTGATCGGCAATCCGAATTTTAACAGTCATTTCTGCTGGCTCGATATCGATAACCGGCTGGCGGGAGAACTGGCCGCGAAACATTTGCTGGAGCGGGGCTGTCAGTCCGTGGCTTTTATCGGTGGCAAGCCGGAGGATCAGATCTCAGCGAGACGTCTTGACGGAGTCTTGACAGTGCTTAAAGAGCATGATGTGTTATTGCCCAGAGAATATGTGAAAAAGGGAGAATCCGTCTGTGACAGCGGTTACCGGATGACCATGCAGATCCTGGAGAATAGAAGACGTCCGGATGCGTTAGTGTGTGCAGATAATTATATCGCCTACGGTTGTGTGAATGCCCTGCACGACAGAGGAATCCTGATCCCGGAGGAGATGAAGGTGATTACCTTTGACGACTTCCCGTTTTCTCAGATACTGAAGCCCATGCTCTCTGTCGTCAACATCGACGTCTACGATATGGGGGTGCAGGCCGGAAAGTATATCCTGCAAAAAATAAAAAGACCGAATCTCTATGTGCAGTCCCATATCACATTCCCAACGTTGATCATCCGGGAATCTACCTGATGCATATAAAAGGAGCCTCACGTAGGCTCCTTTTATAATGAGATTGTGTAGTTTACTGTAACTCTGCAAGTTTCCTTTTCAGAGCTTCGATCTCAGCGTCTTTGGCGGCATTATCGGCAGTCAACTTATCGTTATCGGCGGCCAACTTATCGTTATGGGCAGTCAACTTATCATTATCAGTCGTCAAAGCATCAATCTTCTTCAACAGATATTGTTCCTGAAGCTCTGCGTCCATTCGTGCTTGACAACGCTGTCTGACCATATCGTCCGCATTCAGATTATATAAAGTCTTTGTCGCTTCCATAAGGTATTCATCGTTTTTTGCAGTCATAAGAATTTCCTCCTAGCTTTTTGTGTAATTAAAAGTTGTTTGAAAAAATGGCGAAACGCCGGGTGTAAGAAATTCACGTAGAAATTGAATTGAATATAGCATAAAAAGAGGATATGCACAAGCTTTTTTATGCTATAATGTAATGAGGCTTAGGGAAAAACAATTACGAAAGCGGGAACCTGCATGGAAAAATGGTATGTGGCTGCGAAGAAGGCAGATTTTGATAAATGGGCGAAGGAATTTCATATCAGTCCGGTGACGGCGAGGATCCTTAGAAACCGGGATCTGACGGAAGAGAGCCAGATTCAGAAGTTCCTCTATGGGAAACTGGAGGACTGCTATTCTCCCTGGCTGCTTAAGGATATGGACAGGGCAGTGGAGGAGATTCTGAAAGCGGTAAAGGAAGGGCTGCATATCCGGGTCATCGGGGACTACGACGTGGATGGTATCTGCTCGTCTTATATCCTGACTAAAGGGTTTCAGATGCTGGGCGCACAGGTGGATACGGCAATCCCCCACAGAATCCATGACGGTTACGGATTAAACGAGCATCTCATCGAAGAGGCGAAGCGGGAAGGTGTCGGAATGATCGTCACCTGTGATAACGGAATTGCCGCGGCACCACAGATCGAGCTGGCAAATTCCCTGGGCATGCGTGTGATCGTTACGGATCATCATGAGGTTCCTTATATAGAAGAAAACGGGGAGCGGAAGGAACAGCTGCCCCCGGCACTGGCGGTGGTGGATCCCAAGCGCAGTGATTGTTCTTATCCATTTCAAGGCATCTGCGGCGGCGTTGTGGCACTGAAGGTGATCTGGGCAATCACGGAGAAGACCGGGAATCCGGGGCTTATAAATATTCAGGATGAACTGCTGGAATTCGCGGCACTTTCCACGGTATGCGATGTTATGGAGTTAAAGGATGAGAACCGCATTCTGGTAAAGGAAGGACTGAAACGGATCCAAAAAGGATATAACGAAGGACTGAAAGCGTTGATGGAAGTCAATGAAATCGCTCCGGACCGGCTGAGTGCATATCACCTGGGGTTCGTGCTGGGTCCCTGCCTGAATGCTACGGGCAGACTGGATACTGCGAAAAGGGCGCTGGAGCTTTTGCAGAGCTTTACCAGAGCAGATGCCATGACAGCGGCGAGAGAATTGAAAGATTTAAACGAAAGTCGCAAGAATCTGACGGTCCAGGGGATTCAAAGAGCGGATGAGTATATTTTGGAACATCATATGACAGAAGATAAAGTCATGGTGATCTATCTGCCGGAGGTCCATGAGAGCATTGCCGGAATCATTGCCGGGAAAGTCAGGGAAAAATATCATCATCCGGTATTCATCCTGACCAAAGGAGAGGACGGTGTGAAGGGGTCCGGCCGTTCTATCGAAGCTTACCATATGTATGATGCCATGACGCAGGTGAAACAGTTTTTTACCAAGTACGGTGGACATAAACTGGCAGCAGGTCTGTCCATGCGGGAGGAGGATATTGAACCTCTGCGGATTGCTCTCAATAAAAACTGTACGCTGACAGAAGATGATTTTATTCCCAGAGTACATATTGATGTGGCAATGCCCATGGGATATGCGGACGAAGCCCTGGCAGGAGAACTGGCGTTATTAGAACCTTTCGGAACCGGGAATCCGAAGCCCCTTTTTGCACAAAAGGATCTGCTCTTTCAGGCGGGATTTAAAATGGGTGCCAACAAGACCTGTGCCAGATTCCGGGTGAAGACACCGGAAGGAAATACGCAGACGCTGGTGTTTTTCGGGGACCTGGAACGACTGGGAGCTTTCTTAAATGAAAAATATGGTATCGGAAGTGAAGAAGCACTTTATGCCGGAAGAGGAAGTTTTCCTCTTTCTGTGGTATATCAGGTCGGCCAAAATACCTATAAGGGTAGGACGGAAGTGCAGTTTGTCATGCAGAACTATTGCTGACATTTTTGTAACTGTTCAGAATCACATTCATATTTTTTTATTTTTTGAACACAAAATGGACACATTTTCTCTGTAATATGTATTTCAGATAGTCGATGAACTCACTATCTCCCCCCCTCATAAGAAACCGGAAAGTCTCAGGCATCATGCC
The DNA here is from genome assembly GCA_003447295.1 of Lachnospiraceae bacterium. Lineage (GTDB taxonomy): Bacteria > Bacillota > Clostridia > Lachnospirales > Lachnospiraceae > Acetatifactor > Acetatifactor hominis. The sequence goes on along the minus strand of DLZQ01000083.1, from coordinate 32,332 downwards.
TGAGACTTTTTGGTGTTCGGTAGGACTTTTCAGAGTTTATAAAACCTCAAGATTCATTTTAGAATTAAATTAGAATTCATACACATTCTGTACACATTTCTTCTGTAATATGTATTTCAGATAGTTGATGAACTCACTATCTCCCCCCCTCATAAGAAAATCGAAAAACCCCCAGGTATAACAGCCTGGGGTTTTTCGATTCTCCGATAAGACTTGACGATAGACCGATATCCGTGGTTATAATGTAAGAATGATAATCCCACGATATGCGAATAGAGGGTAGAATTGTGAGAGTGCGCAGCACGGAACAATTCGTAGGCATCAAAGGCGGGACATCATAAAGATACGAATATAAAATTATAGAAAGAACAGAAATTACAAAATGAACAAAATGAAATCACAGATTCACGAATGGAAAGAAGCATTGAAAAACATCACATTAAAAAATTGTGCTATAACCTTATTGGGAAGTTTTATTCTGGCATTTGGATTATATCATGTACACTCCATCTCCGGTGTCACCGAGGGTGGTGTACTGGGAGCAACTCTGTTATTGGAGCACTGGACCGGCATCTCCCCGGCGGTCACCGGCGGCATCATGAATGTGTTGTGCTATGTGCTGGGATGGAAACTGCTGGGTAAGGAATTCATCGCTTATTCCGCACTGGCTACGGTGGGATTCTCCGGTACATATAAGATCTGCGAACAATTCCCGCACCTGTGGCCCGGACTGGCGGACATGCCCCTTGTGGCAGCCCTGGTGGGTGCACTGTTTGTTGGTGTGGGCGCCGGACTGTGCGTACGTATCGGAGGAGCACCCAGTGGAGACGATGCCCTTGCCATGAGCATTTCCCATGCCACCGGCTGGAAGATCCAGTGGGTGTACCTGCTATCGGACCTGATCGTGCTGGTCATGTCCTTGAGCTATATCCCGGTGAGACGGATCGGTTATTCACTATTTACCGTACTTTTGTCGGGACAGGTGATCGGTTTTATCCAGAACTTCGGTAAGCCCCGGGAATGTGATACCGTAGAACTTCCCACAGCGGAGTGAAAAGCTACCGAGTGACCTGGTAGATCTGAATCTCTCCGTTGTCGAAGATGCAGGGATACAGAGAGGAAAGAACTGCCTCGTCCACGGCATAATCCGCCCGTTCCCAGGAGGATACCTCGATATAATCAATCCCGTAACTTACAAGCAGGGGAGCCGCGTTTAAAGGATCCTCGTAAATGCTTTTGAAGTCCGCAAGGTTTTCCGAATGATAGAGACCATGGAATGCTAAAAAGGTTCCGGCACCGTTGACTACATTTCGTCCCGCCAGGGCGGAGATCTCATTGACATGTCTGCCATTGGTTAAAAAGCAGGAGGTGGCAGGGGTATTTTCCTCTACGAATGCGGCAGCTTCCACCTGGGAATTAGAGTATGCGGTGTAGTCGGATACCAGTTCTCTGCCAAGTGACAGTACGGCGGAGACGGGACACAGAAGCATCATGCCGACCAGACATAGGATACGCGAGGAACTTTTTTTCAGAGAGCGCAGCAGGTCTATACCGTATCCGGCGCTGAGACAGCAGACGAATACATAGGTCACATATAAAAATTTATTATTGTCATAAGTGTTCGGGGAAAAGGAAATGATCTCTGCCACAAACCATAGCAGACATGCGCCGGACATCACATCGAAATCTTCTTTTTTGCAATGTATCATTGCGGGAACGAATAAAGCCAGGATTGCTCCCCAGTTCTTCAGGTAAAACCACAGATATTCATCTCCCTGATTGCCCCAGTTAAAATGTCCCGATAAAAAGCTGCCTTGCGCGGTCTGTCGGAAGGTCCATTCCAGCAGCTGCGGAACCGCAAGCAGAAGGACGACAGCAAAGAAAATTCCCCACGTAGTTAAGAACTCCCGCAGAGTATAGCTACCTGTTTTTTTCTTAAAAAAGCATCGATAGAACAGGGACAATCCGTACAGGACCAGCATTGCAGCAATGATAATTCCAAAACGAAAAAGTAATGCAGGTGCGATGACAGCAGCACTTTTGTTCAGAATCTCAAAAAAGAGCATACAGAGAGTAAAGATGCCAAGAAGAATGGCTCCGGGGTGCGTCTGTCCGGATGCTGAAGCATGAGGGATAGCGCGGTAGAGCCAAAGCAGCATCCAGCAGGCACTTAAAATCACAATGGCGACGAAGGAATGCGTGTGAATCATGGGCAGAGCTCCGGCGAGAATGCCTGCCGGGAGAAATAAGTCTTTTTCCCCATTCCTGATGGCACGGAGCAATAACCACAGAGCGCAGAATAGAACCGCGTAACCAAACAGGGTGGCACGCTGGGGCAGCAGCATATCCACGATGACATTGACCCAGCGGATATTCCGGGTAATCAGGTTGGTGGGAGTGGTGTAATAGCCGGTAAAAATATCACGAATCCGGTAACCACCTTCGCTGCTAAAGTCAATAAAATACATAAATCCCAATCCACCGTTATAGAAGAACAGAATCCACGCGGTAAGCGATTTAGCGCGGTCATGAAGAAGAGTGTCTGCGATGGCATAGAATCCGGCAAGTACCTGCAAAAAGGCGAAATACATGGGGAGCATATAGGCATAGCGCAGAGATGCTCCAAACAGATAGATGCTGGCAGAAATACTGTCGCATAGGAAAGGATAACACAGTCTGTCCCGGGGAGAGATCGAGTAGTAAGGCGGAAAAATCTGTTGGTCGGCAATGCTTGTGATAATTCCCAGATGCATCTGCAGATCTCCGTAGGTACATTGTCCTACATGAAGTCCGTCTTCTTGTGGCAGGAGGGTGTGGGTGGACAGCAAAACACAAAATAACACAAAAGTAATACCTGCCAGTAAAAGAAAAGCATAATTTTCAAAAAACAGTTGCCGGCAATCCTTATGCAGAACCGGAGAGGAAGCTGTCGTGACCGGATGATATAGGGTATATAGAAGCAGCAGGCTCACAGCAATGAAAATAAGAGCCGCCACATGGGCGGTCAGGGAAAAATCGAAGAAAAGGGCAAACAATGCGGGAATCCATTGTAGCAGAACAGAACCGAGGACACTGCCGACAAGCAACCGAAAGATTAGTTCTTTTTGCGGAAAAAGGCGATGGATGTACAGAAAACCTGCACCCTGAAACATAAGAAAATAGAGTGTACCGATGATATTTCCGTTTACGGATCCGTAAAAGCCGTTCATAAGAATCCCCCTTAAAATAAAAAAGATACCTTATTATAGCATTACTTTGGAAGATGTGAAAGACACTGAAAAATTTAAGGGTGGTACATTTTAAGAAAAAAGAGTAAAATATAAAGAAGTATGCAACAAGATTTTTCGGGAAAGGCGGATACCTTTATGGAAAAAAGCAGAACATTAAAAACACTTCTGGATAAACTGGAATACGAACCGGTACAAGGGACTTTGGAGCGGGAGATCACAGCTGTAGTCTATGACTCCCGTAAAGTCATTCCGGGATGCCTGTTCATTTGTATTAACGGAGCAAATTTTGACGGACATGATTTTGCCGCACAGGTGGCAGCGCAGGGCGCCGGAGTGCTGGTGGTACAAAAGGACATAGAACTTCCTGCGGATGCGGATGTGACTGTGATCAAAGTAGCGGATACCCGATATGCCATGGCATTTATCTCCGCAGCCTGGTTCGGTCATCCGGCGGAGAAACTGAAAGTTATCGGTATCACGGGCACCAAGGGCAAGACCACGACCACCTACCTGGTGAAATCCATTCTGGAGAATGCCGGATATAAAGTGGGACTGGTGGGAACCATCGAGGTGATCATCGGAGATGAACATATTCATGCAAATAATACGACACCGGAATCTTACCTGTTGCAGGAGTATTTTGCCCGCATGGTGGATGCCGGACTGGATACGGTAGTTATGGAAGTATCCTCCCAGGCACTGATGCTGCACCGCACCCAGGGATTTGTATTCGATTACGGCATTTTCACAAATCTGGAGCCGGATCATATCGGTCCCAACGAGCATGCAAGCTTTGAGGAATATCTGCACTGCAAGGGATTGTTGTTCAAACAGTGCAAGGTGGGAATCGTTAACGGTGACGATGAACACTGGCAGGCAGTGACGGAGGGACATACCTGTGCACTGGAGAGCTTCGGTATGGGAGAACACTGCATGCTGCGGGCCAAGAACCGGCAACTGGTGCACAAACCCGGAGAACTGGGAGTGACCTTCCATGTGACCGGTCTGATGAATTTTGATGTGGAAGTACCCATGCCCGGTAAATTCAGCGTGTACAATGCGCTTGCAGCCATTGCCATCTGCCGTCATTTTAAGGTGGATGAGGAAGCTATCAAAAAGGCACTGTTACAGGCAAAAGTAAAGGGCCGTATCGAGATGATCAAGGTTTCTGACCAATTTACTCTGCTGATTGACTATGCCCATAACGCCATGGCACTGGAAAGCCTGTTAACCACCCTGCGGGAGTATGAACCCCACAGACTGGTCAGTCTGTTTGGCTGCGGCGGCAACCGTTCCAGACAGCGTCGTTTCGAGATGGGAGAGGTCAGCGGCAGACTGGCGGATCTGACCATCATTACTTCCGACAATCCCCGGTTCGAGGAGCCGCAGGATATTATCAATGATATCAAGACCGGTATGGCGAAGACGGACGGAAAATATGTGGAGATCTGCGACCGCAAGGAAGCCATTACTTATGCCATCGAACACGGAGAACCCGGCGATATCATCGTGCTGGCGGGAAAAGGGCACGAAGACTACCAGGAGATCAAAGGCGTGAAGCATCCCATGGATGAACGGGATCTGATCCGGGATATCCTGGCGGAGGGACATATCCCCGGATCGGCAGCGGGTCAGGACCTATAAGGCAGCTTTCCGGGATCCCGGTGAACAGAGAGGAAAACAGATTGCGTACGTTATATGCGGATATCATTGTAGATATCTCTCATGAAAAACTGGATAAGACATTTCAGTACCGGGTGCCGGAGAGACTGCGGGACAGATTAGAGCCGGGAGCCTGCGTCATGATCCCTTTCGGCAATGGAAACCGTCTGATCAAAGGTTACGTAGTCAGTATAGGGGATCAGTGTCAGTTCGATCCGGAGAAGATCAAGGAGATCGCGGGACTGCCGGAAAAAGAGACTGGTGTGGAAGACAAAATGATCGCACTGGCAGCCTGGATCCGCCGCAATTACGGTTGTACCATGATCCAGGCCCTGAAGACAGTGCTGCCGGCGAAGCAGACTGTGAAGAAACTGGAGCACAGACAGCTGGTGCGCCTGATGAATAGAGAGGAGATCCTGTCACTCTTAGGAGAATGCGAGCGCAAGAAACAGGTGGCGAAGGCCAGACTGTTAAAAGCTCTGTTGGAGCAGGAGAGCATTCCCTACGAATGGGTCACCGGGAAGCTGGGTGTCAGCGCCGCTACGGTAAACAGTATCGTAAAAGTGGGCGCGGCAAAATTAGTCAGTACCGAAAGTTACCGGAATCCGGTGAAAATGCAAGCCTTGGAGGCAGCGCACAATACACTCAGTTCGGAACAGCAGACCATCGTTACGGAAGTGCTTGCGGATTTTGATGCCGGCAGGAGGCAGACCTATCTGATCCATGGCATCACCGGCAGCGGCAAAACGGAAGTGTATATGCAGCTCATTGGCGAGATGATAAAAAGAGGACGCCAGGCGATCGTGCTGATCCCGGAGATCGCTCTGACCTACCAGACACTGCTTAGGTTCTATCAGAGATTTGGTGACCGGGTCAGTGTCATGAATTCCACATTGTCTCCCGGAGAAAAATATGATCAGTGCGAGCGCGCAAAAGCAGGCGAGATCGATGTGATCATAGGTCCGAGATCCGCACTTTTTACTCCATTCCCCAATCTGGGGCTGATCGTCATGGACGAGGAACAGGAGAACAGCTACAAAAGTGAGAGTACTCCCAAATACCATGCCAGAGAGACGGCAATGGAAGTGGCGAAGCTGTACGGAGCCAGCGTAGTGCTGGGCTCGGCGACCCCTTCCTTAGAGGCGTATTACCGCGCCGGAAAAGGAGAATACAGGCTGTTCCATCTGACGAAACGCCTCACCGGCGGAGAACTGCCCACGGTACACACGGTGGATCTCAGGCAGGAACTTAAGGAGGGAAACCGTTCTATTTTCAGCAGAAAATTACAGGAACTGATGGCAGACCGGATCAGTAAGGGGCAGCAGACCATCTTGTTTTTAAACCGCAGAGGGTATGCGGGATTCGTATCCTGCCGCGCCTGCGGCGAAGTCATGAAATGCCCCCACTGCGATGTCTCCCTCTCGGAACATAAAGGGGGAAGGCTGATCTGTCATTATTGCGGCTATACACAGCCCCTGCCAAAGCTATGCCCGAAGTGTGGATCGAAATATATCCTGGGATTCAAAGCAGGTACCCAGCAGATCGAAGATAAATTGAAAGAACTGTATCCGGGGGTGCGGACACTTCGGATGGATGCGGATACTACCCGGACAAAGGACAGCTATGAGAAAATATTGTCCGCTTTCGCGAACGGTGAGGCGGATGTGTTGATCGGCACCCAGATGATCGTGAAGGGACATGATTTCCCGAAGGTGACCTTAGTGGGGATCCTGGCGGCAGATCTGTCCTTAAACGCCTCGGATTACCGCGCCGGAGAGCGGACATTCCAGCTGCTGACCCAGGCAGTGGGCAGAGCAGGCAGAGGGGTGCTTCCGGGAGAAGCGGTGATCCAGACTTACCAGCCGGATCATTATGCCATTACCTGCGCGGCAGCCCAGGATTATAAGAGCTTTTATGAGGAAGAGATCCTGTACAGAGAGCTGTCGGGATATCCTCCGGTGGCACATATGCTGGCGGTGCAGATCTACGGCAAAGAGGAAGAAAACGTAAAACAACTTGCCCAGAGGCTGGCAGATGTGGTAAAGTCTAATATGGACTTTTTGCAGATATTGGGACCGACCCCGGCAAATATCAGCAAAATCAACGATATATACCGGTATGTGTTCTATGCGAAGCATGCGGAGTATGATACGCTGGTGGCGGTAAAAGACTGTGTGGAGGAGACTCTGAGACAGTGGCAGCCAAGACAGCTTAGTATACAATTCGATTTTGACCCGGTGAACATATTATAGGAGGTAATAATTGTGGCAATCAGAAATATTCGTGAATATGGAGATGAAGTACTGACCAAGACCTGTAAGGAAGTCAAGGAGATGACTCCCCGGACGAAGGAACTGATCGAGGATATGTTGGAAACCATGTATGATGCCAATGGTGTAGGACTGGCAGCCCCCCAGGTGGGCATACTTAAGCGGATTGTGGTGATCGACACCACCGGAGAGGATCCGTATATTCTTATCAATCCCCGGATCGTGGAGAGCAGCGGAGAGCAGACCGGCCAGGAAGGGTGCCTGAGTGTTCCCGGAAAGTTTGGTATCGTGACCAGACCCAATTATGTGAAAGCGGTAGCTTTGGATGTGAACATGAAGCCCATCGAGGTAGAGGGTACGGAATTGCTGGCAAGAGCCATCTGCCACGAACTGGATCATCTGGATGGACATCTCTATGTGGAGAAGGCAGAAGGTCCTCTGCAGGACATGACATATGAGGACGAGGAAGAAGAATAAGTATTCCGGGAAGGAGATAAGCTATGCAGATCGTATTTATGGGAACCCCTGATTTCGCAGTGGGAGCTCTGGAAGCTTTGATGGCACAGGGACATGAGATCACCGCAGTGGTGACCCAGCCGGACAAGGCAAAGGGAAGAAGCGGGCAGTTACAGTTTCCACCGGTGAAGGAATGTGCTGTAAAACACGGCATCCCGGTATTCCAGCCCCGCAGGATCAAGACTCCCGAGGCTATTGAAGAATTGAAAAAATATCCCGCAGATGTCTATATTGTGGCAGCTTTCGGACAGATCCTGTCTCAGGAGATCCTGGATCTGCCGAAGTACGGATGCCTGAATATCCACGCATCCCTGCTCCCGAAATACCGTGGGGCGTCTCCGATCCAGAGAGTGATCATCGACGGAGAGACGCAGACCGGTGTGACCATCATGCAGATGAATGCCGGACTGGACACCGGAGATATGCTGTATCAGAAGAAGATTCCCATTACTTCGGAAGATACTTTTGAAACACTGCACGACAAGCTTATGGTGCTTGGCGGAGAAGCGATCACCGAAGCACTGCCGCTCTTAGAAGCAGGAAAGCTGACCCCGGAAAAACAGGACGATGCGAAGACCTGCTATGCGGCACTGATCACCAAAGAAATGGGCAGACTTGACTTCACCAAAACGGCAGCTGAACTGGACAGACTGATCAGAGGACTGAATCCCTGGCCCAGTGCCTACACATTTTATCGCGGCAAACAGTTAAAGATCTGGAAGGCAATTCCCATGGCGACGACTCACACAGAAGCCCCGGGAACGATCCTTACGGTAAATAAAGACTCATTTGAGGTGGCAGCGTCGGAAGGAACTCTGAAGGTCATGGAATTGCAGCTGGAAGGCAAAAAGCGTATGACAGCCCATGATTTCCTGTTAGGCGTGAAGATGCAGCCGGGAGAGCTCCTGGGAGAGTGATAAACAATCCAGGCAATAAGAAAGGAGACTTTGCTATGTACGGTGGTTATTATGGATATGGTTATTATTTTGACCCCACGTATTTTCTGGTATTGATCGGACTGGTGTTATGCCTTGGGGCCAGTGCACTGGTGAACTCCACCATGCGCAAATACAGTAAGGTCCGGAATATGAGAGGAATTACGGGAGCGGAAGCTGCCCGGAATCTTCTCAATAGAGAAGGCTTGTATAACGTACAGATCGAGTGTCTGAACGCAAACGACGGCGATCATTACGATCCCCGGACGGATACCGTAAGACTGTCATATAATAATTATAACGGAACCTCAGTCACCGCAGTCAGTGTGGCTGCCCATGAGTGCGGACATGCGATCCAGCATGCCCACGGCTATGCGCCTATGAGTATTCGTGCGGCACTGGTACCGGTGGTGAACATCGGAAGCAACTTAAGTATTCCCCTGATTTTCTTAGGAGTACTGCTCAGCTGGAACCAGACATTGATCCAGCTGGGAATCTGGGCATTTGCCCTGACCGTGATCTTCCAGCTGGTGACACTTCCCGTGGAATTCAATGCCTCCCGCAGAGCAATTGTGAAGGTGGAGGAATACGGACTGTTAGGCAGTGAAGAAGTAAGCGGTGGTAAAAAGGTGCTGACAGCGGCAGCCCTTACCTATGTAGCGGGAGCAGCATCCTCCGCATTACAGCTGCTTCGTCTGATCCTGTTGTATGGCGGTAACCGCAGAAGGAGAGACTAAGCATGGGCAAGCCTGCAACCACCGATACAAGAGAGATTATTGTGGAGATCCTGCTGGACCTGGAAAAGGGGCAGGATTTTTCCCATAAATTAATAAAAGCAGTGCTGGATAAATACGATTACCTGGATTCCAGAGATAAGGCATTTATCAAGAGAGTTACGGAAGGTACCATAGAGAGACAGCTGGAGCTGGATTATTATCTGAACCGGTTCTCTTCGGTTCCGGTCCGTAAGATGAAGCCTCTGATCCGTTGTCTGCTCCGCATGAGCACCTATCAGATTCTGTATATGGATGCGGTGCCGGACAGTGCGGTATGTAATGAAGCCTGCAAGCTGGCGGCAAAGCGCGGCTTTCGTACTCTGAAGGGGTTCGTCAATGCCGTCTTGCGAAATATATCCCGCAGCAAGGACAATATGCCCCTGCCGGATCCTGCGGATCCTGTGAAATATTTCAGCGTAAAATATTCTATGCCGGAATGGATCGTGAATCTGTGGCTTCCGGTATACGGCATGGAGGGAACGGAAACACTTCTCATGGGACTGCTTAAGATTCATCCGGTATCTCTGCGTTTTTGCCTGGAATTGTCGGAAACGGAACGTGAGGATCTTAAGAAACAGATAGAGGCTGCAGGGGTTCACCTAAGCGCACATAAGGAGCTTCCCTATGTATATCTGGCGGAAAATCTGGAAAACGTCAGCGAGCTGCCCGGATTTGCCGAAGGAAAATTCACTGTACAGGATGCGTCTTCCGCCCTGGCGGTAAAGGCAGCAAAAATAAATCCGGGAGACTTTGTTATGGATCTGTGTGCGGCACCGGGAGGTAAGACGATCCTGGCGGCAGAATATACGAAAGAGGCGGGACATGTGTTATCCCGCGATGTGTCGGAATATAAGACAGATTTGATCCTTGAGAATCTGGAGCGCATGCACCGCACTAATGTGGAAGTGGAAGTGCATGATGCCACGGTTTATGACGCAGAGAGGGAAGCGTCTGCGGATGTTGTGCTGATGGATATCCCTTGCTCGGGCTTAGGTGTCATGGGCAAAAAGAGAGACATTAAATATCATGTGACACCGGAGAGCCTTAAGTCTATCCAGGAACTGCAGAGACAGATCGTGGAAGCCGGATGGCGGTATGTGAAGCCGGGAGGCGTGCTGTTGTACAGCACCTGCACTATTAACAGAGAAGAGAATCAGAACATGGCAGCCTGGATCACGGAAAAGTTTCCGTTCGTTTTAGAGGAAGAGAGACAACTTCTGCCGGGAACGGATGAGACCGACGGATTCTACTTTGCAAGGCTGCGCAGAAGAACGTGAGATATAAGACATGGATAGTAAAAAAGATATCAAATCCCTGAATCTGGAGGAACTGAAGGTCGAACTGGAGAGTATGGGAGAGAAAGCTTTCCGGGCAAAACAGATGTATGAGTGGATGCATGTGAAGTTAGCGCGAAGCTTTGACGAGATGACTAATCTCTCCGCAAAATTCAGGGAACAATGCAAGGAAAAGTATGAATATACCTGTGTAAAGCCTGTCAGAATACAGGAGTCTAAGATCGACGGTACGAAAAAGTTTTTATTTGAACTGTCTGACGGCAATGTGGTGGAAAGCGTGTGGATGCAGTACAAACACGGCAACAGTGTCTGCATTTCTTCCCAGGTGGGATGCCGTATGGGCTGCAGATTCTGTGCGTCCACCCTGGATGGACTGGAGCGGAACCTGACACCTTCGGAGATGTTAGATCAGATCTATGCCATCACGAGACTGACGCAGGAGCGGGTCTCCAATGTGGTAGTCATGGGTACCGGAGAACCCATGGACAATTATGATAACATTTTAAAATTTCTCTATCTGTTAACAGATGAGAACGGATTGCATATCAGCCAGAGAAATGTGACGGTATCTACCTGCGGCATCGTGCCCCGGATCAGACAGCTGGCAGAGGAAAAACTGCAGATCACACTGGCATTGTCCCTGCATGCCACGACCGATGAGAAGCGAAGAAAACTGATGCCCATCGCCAACCGGTATTCCATCGATGAACTGATGGATGCCTGCCGGTACTATTTTGAACAGACCGGGCGGCGGATCACTTTTGAGTACAGTCTGGTAGGCGGTGTGAATGATACAAAAGAGGATGCCGAAGAACTGATCGCCCTGGCGAAGCCTTTGTGCTGTCACGTCAATCTGATCCCGGTGAATCCTATTAAAGAGCGGGATTATGTGCAGTCGGACATGAAGCACATTCAGGCATTTAAAAATAAACTTGAAAGTAAAAAGATACATGTTACAATTAGAAGGGAAATGGGCCGGGATATCGATGGTGCCTGCGGACAGTTAAGACGCCGTCATGTGCAGGAGACACAGAACCCGGACGGACTCTCACAGGAGGAAGTTTGACGTGCTCAAGACGTTTTCCATAACCGATATCGGAAGGAAAAGAAATATCAATCAGGATTATATCTATACCTCGGAAGAGCCGGTGGGCAACCTGCCCAACGTGTTTATCGTAGCAGATGGTATGGGTGGACATAATGCGGGAGATTATGCGTCGAAGGTGACGGTGGAGACTATGATCCATGAGATGGAGAATTCTTTCGAGAAGAATCCGTCACTGATCTTCCGCAAGGCGATCGAGGAAGCCAATACGGTGATCCGGAAGTGTGCCAGTGAGGATAAGAAGCTGGAAGGAATGGGTACGACCGTAGTGGCGGCATCCTGCATGGGCAGATTTTTGCAGGTGGCCAATGTGGGTGACAGCAGACTCTATGTGGTGGGCAGCAAGATCCGTCAGATCACAAGAGACCATTCTTATGTAGAGGAAATGGTGCGCATCGGAGAACTGGACCGTGAGGACGCCAGGAATCATCCTAAGAAAAATATTATTACCAGGGCAGTGGGAGCGGAAGATCACGTGGAACCGGACTTTTTTACCGTGGAACTGCAGGAGGGTGACATCGTCTTAATGTGTACGGACGGGTTGACCAATATGCTGGAGGATGAAGAGATCCGTATGATTATCAACGGAGCAAGAGATCTCGTGGAACAGGCACAGCACCTGGTAGAAGCAGCCAATGCCAACGGCGGAAAAGACAACATCAGTGTGATATTGATCGAGCCGTGTGCATAAGACAGATAATATTCAATATGCTTAGTTATTTAGGTTTTTGGAATGGAGAGCAGGAATGATCAAAATAGGAATGATGATCGGCGATCGCTACGAGATCCTGGAGAAGATCGGAACCGGCGGTATGTCAGATGTCTATAAAGCAAAATGTCATAAGCTGAATCGCTATGTGGCAATCAAGGTATTGAAACAGGAATTTAGTGAGAACGCTAATTTTGTCTCTAAATTCCGCATTGAGGCACAGGCGGCAGCGGGACTGATGCATCCCAATATCGTAAATGTCTATGATGTAGGAGAAGAGAACGGAATCTACTATATCGTAATGGAGCTGGTAGAAGGCATCACCCTCAAAAAATACATTGAAAAAAAGGCGCGTCTGTCTTACAAGGAAGCGGTAAGTATTGCTATCCAGGTAAGCATGGGAATTCAGGCTGCGCATAATAATCATATTATTCATCGGGATATCAAACCGCAGAATATCATTATCTCCAAAGACGGTAAGGTAAAGGTGACGGACTTCGGTATCGCCAAGGCAGCTACCAGTAACACCATTACCTCCAATGTCATGGGAAGTGTCCACTATACTTCTCCGGAGCAGGCCAGAGGTGGCTACAGCGATGAGAAGAGCGATATTTATTCTTTGGGAATTACGATGTTCGAGATGCTGACCGGCAGAGTACCCTTTAACGGGGAGACCACAGTAGCGATTGCCATCAAGCATATTCAGGAGGAGATGCCTTCTCCCAAGGAATATGTACCGGAGATCCCTTCCAGTGTGGCAAACATCGTATTGAAGTGCTGTCAGAAGTCCCCGGACCGCAGATACCAGAATATGGCGGAGCTGATCGCAGACCTGAAGCAGTCTCTGATCAATCCGGATGAGGATTTCGTGGTGAACCATGACCCGGATATGGAGGGTGGCACACGGATGCTCTCCGATGAGGATATGGCACAGATCAAGAGAAAGACACCTTATCCCGCAAACCGTGAATATGAGGAACCGGACCACGATGAGACCATGCGCCTGCGCTCCGATACAGAAGCAATGTACGAGAATGAAGAAGAGGGAGAAGGCGAAGACGATTACGATTACGATCCCAAGATGGAGAAAGTGACCACGGTTCTGGCAATCGTTGCCGGTATCGTGATCTGTATCATCCTGATCGTATTGGCGGTGAAGATCTTCGGCGGAAAAAAGGACGAAGGCAATAAGCCTTCCGGCCCGATCATCACTACGGAGGAAACCAAGGAAGAGGCAGAGAAAGTCACCATGCCGGATGTGAAGGGCATAAATGTGGATGATGCGAGAAATACACTGACCGGACTGGGAATTCTGACGGAAGTCGCATATGAGGAATCTGATTCCGTGGCAGAAGGTGTGGTGATCAGTACCGACGTCAGTGTGGGTGCCCAGATTGAAAAAGGCAGCACGGTAACACTTACGGCAAGTGCCGGAACCCAGGGCGTAGAAGTTCCGAATGTGGTGGAGCTTACCTTTGATGAGGCGAATACACAGCTGGTAAGCAAGGGATTTCTGGTCAATAAGACAGAGGGCTATTCCGATACCATAGAAGCAGGACGCGTGATCTTCCAGACCCCCGCAGAGGGTAATAAGGCACCGAAGGGCAGTGTGATCACTGTTACTGTAAGCCTGGGCAAGGAAGATACGAAGATCCGTGTGCCGAACCTGATCGGACTGTCAGAGCAGGATGGTACGGTGGAAGCAATCGAAGCCGGACTGACGGTAGGCAGTGTGACCTATATTTACAGTGACGAAGTGGGAGAGGGTATGATCTGCTATCAGAGCTATTCCCATGGATCCTATGTGGATCAGGGAACCTCCATTGATATTAAGGTGAGCCAGGGCGCACAGAAAGTAACCTATAAGTGCAATGTCAGCATTGTGGCACCGACGACTTCCGAGGCACCCCAGTATGTATCGGGAATGGAAGTCGGCATCACCCTGGTGGCGGATGACGGTACGGTACTGATGGATACGAAGGTTACCACCTTCCCGGTATCGACCAATATCAACGGCATCGCCTCCTCCGGCGGTACCCTCACCATGACCTACCAGGTGACATCGGCAAGCACCACAACAGAGGGGGATGTTGTCGTCCCCGGCACCACAGAGAACAAGACCTTTACCAGAAGAGTGGAATTCGTGAAGGAATAAGACAAAGGCAGGAACTATGAAGGGCAAGATTATAAAAGGAATTGCCGGATTCTATTATGTCCATGTAGGGGATGCTCTGCATAGTGCGGACGGAATCTATGAATGCAAGGCAAAAGGTGTCTTCCGTAAGGACCACAGGAAACCATTGGTCGGGGACGATGTGGAGATGGAAGTCATAGATGAAGCACAGAAAAAGGGAAATATCACAGAACTGCTTCCCAGGCACAGCGAACTGATCCGTCCGGCGGTTGCCAATGTGGATCAGGCACTGGTGATTTTTGCCATCTGTAAGCCACAGCCCAATTTTAACCTGCTGGATCGTTTCCTGATCATGATGCAGCAGCAGGACATTCCCTGCATCATCTGCTTTAACAAACAGGACATTGACACAGAGGGGAAAAAAGAGGATTATTGTTCCATCTATGAACAGGCGGGATTTCAGACCATTACTGTCAGTGCCAGGGAAAAGGAAGGCATCGACAGATTAAAAGACCTGCTTCGGGGCAAGACCACCACGGTGGCGGGGCCCAGCGGCGTCGGCAAGTCTTCGCTGGTCAACTGTTTACAGTCGGGTATCGTGATGGAGACCGGTTCCATCAGTGAGAAGATCGAGCGTGGAAAACATACCACCAGGCATTCCGAACTGATCTCCATTGCACCGGATACTTACATTCTGGATACTCCGGGGTTCAGCTCCCTGGGACTGTTCGGACTGGAAAAAGAACAGCTGGCGGGATTTTATCCCGAATTTGTTCCTTTTGAAAAATATTGCAGATTCGGAGGATGTTCTCATATCTCAGAACCGGTCTGCGGCGTGAAAGATGCTGTGGCGGAAGGGGAGATTTCGCAGACACGTTACGAGAATTATTGTCTGCTCTATGAGGAACTGAAAAGTCAGAGAAAATATTAATTATGAGTGAAGTGCAGAATCATCTTGGGGAAAAATTTAAAGAGACCATTGCCGAAGCCATGAAGACCGGAGATTTCCGGGCACTGAATACATTAGTAACCGATACGGTCACCGATGCTCTGCGGGAAGCGGATTTTCAGGCGAATCTATCCAGGGAAGCCACGGAAAAAAAGGTCTGGAATTCCCAGCGCAACTGGCAGGATAAAAAGCGGGAAGAAGAGAAGTCTAAAGAGCAGATTCAGACGGAGCGCGAAGAACGGGAAAGACAGCGGGAAGAACACCGCAGACAAAACGAAGAATGGCACAGACAGCGAATAGAACGGGAAAAACAATGGGAAGAGCAGCGTAAGGCGCAGGCAGAGCAGAACCGTGCCAGAAATCAGGCAGGAGTCGGGACACCCAGAAAGGCTACGGCTTCCGAGATGACTTCTTTGGTAAAAATGGAGAAAAAGGGAAGCGTGTCCGGAACTTTGTGTACCGTGTTCGGCGGCATCGGACTTGGCTTTTCCGGACTGGGACTTTTGGTACAGCTTCTTCTGGCAGCTTTTAGTGCAGCAAGCTTAAGTGCGGCAATTCTTCCGGGAGTACTTTCTTTGGTATTTTTGGAGATGATATCCTATGGCAACGGACAGCGCAGAAGATTACAGCGTGCGGAGAAATATCTGGAGCTGTGCGGTACCAAGATGTACGGTGTGATCACGGAGATGGCGCGTTATACCGGCAAAAGCGTCCGCTATGTAAAAAAGGATCTGCGTAAAATGTTGAAGGCCGGAATGTTCCCTGACGGTCATCTGGATGACAAAGAGACCTGTTTTATGTTAAATGATGTGATCTATCATCAGTATCTGGAGACAGAAAAGGCTTATCTGGAACAGAAAAACTTAGAGGAACAGGCAAAACAGATGCCGGATACAGGAACAGCACAGGCGGAGAGAGAACAGGAACTCCACAGTATGGTGGCAGAGGGGATGGAATGCATCAGACATCTGCGGGATCTGAACGACCGGATCGAAGAGGAGGCAATCTCCGAGAAGCTGTACCGTCTGGAGAATCTGTTGAAGGAGATCTTCGACAGAGTGCAGGAGCACCCGGAGCAGATGCACAGAATGCATAAATTAATGGATTATTATCTGCCCACTACTTTAAAGCTGGTGGAGCAGTATGCGGAATTTGACGAGGTCAGTAGTCCCGGAGAGGACATTCTCGATGCCAAGAAAGAGATCGGGAAGACACTGGACATGATCAATCAGGCATTTGTGACATTGCTAAACAATCTGTTTCAGGATGCAGCCTTTGACGCATCGGCAGATGCGCAGGTATTACAGACCATGCTGGCAAAGGAAGGTCTGACGGAATCTGATTTTGTAATGGAAAAACAGTAAATTGAAATTTGATTCGCGATTCCTCCGACGAAAGGAATCGTCTGCGGAAGGGAGATTAGTATGAACATGGATTTAGACGCAGCAACG
Source organism: Lachnospiraceae bacterium (assembly GCA_003447295.1). Taxonomy (GTDB): domain Bacteria; phylum Bacillota; class Clostridia; order Lachnospirales; family Lachnospiraceae; genus Acetatifactor; species Acetatifactor hominis. Next base: position 15,300 of record DLZQ01000083.1, on the reverse strand, counting down.
AAAGAAGCACCGACTCTTACACTGGATCCTTTTGCCGAGGCAAAGGCAGAGATTTCGGAGAAGAAGCCGGAGGAGTTGGTGGAAGAGCAGGCGGTGCCTGAGATGGAACTGACACCGGAAGAGCAGAAGCAGGTGGATGATTTCGCAGCACAGATCGACCTGACCAATACCCAGGCGGTGTTACAGTACGGAGCCGGAAGCCAGAAGAAAATCGCAGATTTCTCAGAGACGGCGCTTAATAATGTCCGGACCAAGGATATGGGAGAAGTCGGAACCCTGTTAACCGATGTGGTGGCACAGTTAAAGGATTTCGACACCGAGGAAGATAAGGGATTTTTCGGACTGTTCAAAAAAAGCGGAGACAAGCTGAGCAATCTGAAAGCAAAGTACGATAAGGCGGAAGTCAATATCACAAAGATCTGTGATGCCATGGAGAGCCACCAGGTAGTGCTGTTAAAGGATGTCGCAGTGTTGGACAAGCTGTACCAGCTGAACCTGAATTACTTCAAAGAACTGTCCATGTATATCCTGGCAGGCAAAAAGAAGCTGGCACAGGCAAAAAGTGTGGAGCTTCCGGAACTTTTAGAGAAGGCACAGAAGAGCGGACTGCCGGAGGACACGCAGGCAGCGAAAGATTTCGCGGCAATGTGTGAGCGGTTTGAGAAGAAGATCTATGATCTGGAGCTGACCAGAGCCATTTCCCTGCAGATGGCACCCCAGATCCGTCTGATCCAGTCCAATGATATCGCCATGTCCGAGAAGATCCAGTCGACGTTAGTGAATACGATCCCCCTGTGGAAGAGTCAGATGGTCATTGCCATCGGTCTGGATCATGCCACCGATGCCGCCAAGGCACAGCGTGCCGTATCGGATATGACCAATGAACTGCTGAAGAAGAACGCGGAAGCACTGAAGGTGGCGTCTGTGGAGACAGCGAAGGAATCCGAGCGGGGAATTGTGGATATAGAGACACTTAAGAGTACGAATCAGACACTGATGACGACATTGGATGAGGTCATGAAGATCCAGGAAGAGGGACGTGCGAGAAGACAGAGCGCAGAGGAAGATTTACAGCGCATTGAGAATGAAATGAGAGATAAATTACTGGAGATGAGCCGGGCATCCCATACCTGAATTTTACATAATTTTAATCAGCTTCATCTTGACGAAACAGATAAGGAAAATTAAAATAAAATACAGAAAGGTTAATTCACGGAAGGAGCAGAAAACAAATGAAAAAACTGGAAGAAATACTGAGAGACAAGCCAATTAAAAATAAGCTTTCTTTTGCATTCCGCATCATGGACATTTTATATGTGGTGCTGGCACTGGTGGCAGTGGTGGAATTGGTACGGTCAAAAGGCTATATAGGAAGTATAGTTGTTGTGGTTTTACTTGTTTTAGCTATCATATTTAATGCATCCATGTCTAAAATGCTTGCCAAAATGCTGATAGATCCGATCACGAACCTGGTAACTGCGTCTGAGAAGATCGCATCCGGTGATTTTGAGATCGGTGTACCTTATGAATCTGAGGATGAGCTGGGCAGACTTTCCGACAGCTTTGAGACCGCCGCAGCTATTTTGAAAAAGGTTGTATCAGATCTGCAGACTATTGTAGAGCAATTTTCCGATGGTAATTTTGATGTTCACAGCAGCTGCCCGGAGGCATATGTCGGACTGCTCCGAAATGTTTTGGATGAGCTGGATGAAATGGTAAATAAGATCAGTGAGACCATGCACGGTATTCAGGATTCCTCCGAGCAGGTATCTGCGGGCAGCAATCAGCTGGCAGTCAGTGCACAGGATATAGCGGAGGGCGCTACCCATCAGGCAGCATCCGTAGAAGAACTGGTGGCTACCGTAGACGAAGTAACCAGTCAGGTACTGGAGAATACCAAGTCTACCGACATTGTACATGACAAGGCGAAAAAGGTAGGTATCGAGGCAGCCAACAGCCAGAAGAAGATGGATGAACTGGTAGATGCCATGAAGAAGATCAACGCAACGACCCAGAACATTGAAAAGATCATCGCGGATATTGAGAATATCGCATCCCAGACCAATCTGCTGTCCTTAAATGCTTCCATCGAGGCAGCCCGTGCCGGAGAGGCAGGAAGAGGCTTCGCAGTCGTGGCAGATCAGATCAGACAGCTGGCAGAAGAGAGTGCTAATTCTGCAGTAGAGTCCAAGAAGCTGATCGAAGAGTCCATGAATGAAGTAGAGGTGGGTAATAAGGTCACCAAGGAGACCAATGATGCTATGCAGGAGGTTATGGCTGAGCTGGATCAGATCATCCAGGAGGTTGCCAATATCCGTACTGCGTCTGACAAACAGGCGGTTTCCGTTAAAAATATCAAAAAGGGTGTGGAAGACATCAATGATGTTATCCAGTCTAACTCTGCAGCAGCTGAAGAGACTTCCGCTACCAGCGAGGAGCTTTCCGCATCTGCAACGACTCTGAACGAGCTGTTAGAGCATTTCAAACTGCGCGGCTGATCAGAGGATGTGTTCTGAAATAAGCGGAATAAGGAAGAGAGAACAGAAGAACCATAGCTGTAAGTTCACAGCTGTGGTTCTTTTCATATCGGAGGAGTAAAAGACAAATGCTTCACAGAAAACAATACAGGGTGGCGGTGAGAGTAACCATTATGGTGCTGGCGCTTACCCTGACTGCCTGTGGAACACAGGAAAATACCGGGAGTACGGAAAGCGTGAAGAGCACAGAAGCCATGGAGAACGCAGAAACCGTGAAGAGCACAGAAACCGTGGAGAGCACAGAGACCATAGAGAATGCGGAAATTATAGAAGCTATGGTTGCGGAGAGTGTGGCACCACAGGGAACGGCAAATGTCACACCACAGATGCAACCGGTGGAATACACCAACTTGCAGCAGATCACCCTGGATTCCACATGGGAATATGCGGATCATTCTAAGATCAATTCCGGAGCAGCGGTGCTGTACCCGGCACCGGAGGAATCCGGACGCAAAGGTATCGTCATCGGTGTCAATGCCGGACACGGGACGGCGGGCGGCGCGAAGGTGAAGACGCTGTGCCATCCGGATGGCTCGGCGAAGGTCACCGGTGGCAGCACAGCGGCAGGAGCTACGGAGGCTGCGGCAGTCTCCGGGGGCATGACATTTCAGGATGGCACACCGGAGCGGGAGGTGACATTACGTATGGCACAGATCCTGCGGGATAAGCTGCTTACCTCCGGTTATGATGTGCTGATGCTCAGGGACAGTGAGGATGTGCAGTTAGACAATGTGGCACGGACTGTGATCTGCAACAATGTCGCGGACTGCCATATTGCACTGCACTGGGACAGCGGAGACGGCAAAAATTACGACAAGGGATGCTTCTACATCTCGGTGCCGGAAGCACTGAAAACCATGGAGCCGGTAGCGTCGCACTGGCAGCAGCACGATATCCTGGGAACGGATCTGGTGGAGGGACTGCGGGAGCAGGGAGCCACAATTTATGGGAAAGGACATATGGGTATTGACCTGACCCAGACATCCTACAGCACGATCCCTTCTGTGGATATGGAACTGGGAAACGCATATTCGGATCACAGCGATGTGATATTGGAACAATTAGCCACAGGGCTTCTTGCCGGAATCAATACTTACTTTGAACAGTAGGGACTTTGCAAAGAGTGTGAGGTATGCTATAATACTATTTTAGATTCGTTTGCCTCTGCACGGAGGCGGATGGACTTATGAGCGAAATACAGAATAGAAAATACAAGAAAGGCAGACCCTTTTGGTGGGTCTGAACGGTAAATAAATCATGAAGCTGGGTATCGTTATTTGAAGCCTGTTTTCATGAATCTCCATAAAGAGTCATATAACTCTATGAAACCGCATATTAACAAGGTTTTCGTAAGGATGTTTTTCAGATTTAGGATTATGCGGTATGGCATTGGATATGCTATACCGCATTTCCTTTCCAGAGAGTGACCTTTGAATGGTCAAATTCCCCGATATGGTTATAGATAATCTCAATTTCCTGTAACCGTCTGCCGCTGCTCTTATCGGGTGCATGGACGATAATCTTGTCAACAAACTCCCGGAGGATTTCAGGCGTCAACTCGGTCAGTTCTGTGTATTTCTTTACGATGGCAAGAAAGCGCTTCACGTCAACACTTTTCTTTTCTTCCTGCTGAAGCTCATTCTGAATGGTATCCGCCTCGGCCTGTAAGGTACGCTGTTCTTCCTCATAGCCTTTAGACATTTTCATAAACCGCTCGTCAGAAAGTTTGCCAACGATGTTGTCCTCATAGATACGCTGGAAAATGGTATCCAGTTCCCCGATACGCTTCTGCAGCTCAATCAGCTTCTTTTTCTTCTGCGCCAGCTCACGGTTTTTCTGCCGCACATCGGCATCCATCACCATCCGCACAAATTCATCCTCATAGTTGGAAACATAGCGGATGACTTCTTTCAGGTTTTCCAGGACGATTCGCTCCACTACCACGTTACGGATATAGTGCATGGTACAGTTGGAAGTATTGTTCCTGTAATTTCCACAGACATAATGATGTTTTTCTGCCGGTTCATCAGCTTTCCGATGGAAGGTCAGTTTGCTCCCGCAGTCTGCACAGTAGAGCAGACCGGAGAACATGGGCATTTCCCCCATCCTGGTAGGCCGTCTTTTCCCGGCCCGGATTTTCTGGACGATCTCAAACGTTTCCTTGTCAATGATGGCCTCATGGGTATCTTCAAAGACCTTCCACTGATCGGGAGTATGCTTGATTTTCTTATGGCACTTGTAAGACTTGTTGTGCGTCTTAAAGTTTACCGTATGCCCCAGGTAATCCACCCGGTCCAGTATCATTGCGACAACCGGGCCGTTCCATGCGTATTTATGGGGAGGAAGTACGGTACGCGGTTTCTCGCCTCTTTCCAATGCGTAGTAGGTGGGGCAGAGGATTTCTCTTTCCGTCAGCATATTTGCGATCTGGGTAGGACCATAACCACTGACACACAGACGGAAGATTTCACGGACCACTTCGGCGGCTTCTTCATCTACGATCCATTCCTTTTTGTTTTCAGGATTTTTCCTGTAACCGTAAGGAGGATGGGAGCCGATATGTTCTCCGGCCATTCCCTTTGAACGCTTCACTGCACGGATTTTCTTGCTGGTGTCCTTTGCGTACCATTCATTGATGATGTTGCGGAAGGGGGTAAACTCGTTATCTTCCTGGTTGCTGTCCACCCCGTCATTGACTGCGATAAAATGAACATCATGCTCCGGGAAGAAGATTTCCGTGTACATACCTACCTGCAGATAGTCACGGCCCAAGCGGGACATATCCTTGACGATAACCCGCTTTACCTTGCCGCTCTCCACATCTGCGATCATGCTCTGAAAGCCGGCCCGGTTGAAAGTCGTGCCTGAGATACCATCATCAATGTAAAACTGGATGTTGGTGTATCCCCTGTCCATTGCGTACTTTTTGAGGATTTTCTTCTGATTTATAATGCTGTTGCTGTCGCCCTCCTGTTTGTCGTCCTGGGATAACCGACAGTAAAGAGCGGTGATTTCATCGCTACTCAAAACGGTAAAAGGAAAACTGTTCACGGCAGGGCGGGTGTTTGACTGTAACATTTTAACCTCCTTATCCGACAGTCAAACAGACAATGCTTTTCCTAACTCAATTATACCGCGCTGCCTGGAAACTGTCTGCTGCCTTTTTCTATTTGTTTGCAGTATTTTTTCGGAGGTCATTCCGTATCAGACGCTTCACTTTGGAAACGGCGTCCTCCGTGGCGTCAGGTTTGGAATGGGATTTCACAACATAAGTTGTATTCCCGATTTTATATTCACGCACCATCTGCGGTGCGGTTCTTACTTCGTTTTGCATATAGTTCACCCTTTCAAATACAAAACCATTTCTTGCATCAAAAGAGACAGAAAACGGACGGCTGCTGGCACAGCTCCACGGGAGTCTCACCCCGGCCCATGCTGATGGGTGCGGCGCACAATGCTTTGCGGGCGTTCAATGCGCGAGTATCTTTAACCCTGCCTATGCTTCGTCGCCCACAAGCTGCCACACTTGTTTTGCGGCCTGGTTCTGATCGCTCGCCTGTTTAGTAGGGGTCCCGTCCTGCGGACTTGCAACAGGGTCATGGCGCACCGGCCGTATGGCTCGGCACAGACAGGAATGTATCCGTCTGCCTTATGCTGCGCCGGAGGCCTCCCGCCGGGCTTTCTTTTTCAAAGTGCAGCCTCAACCCAGGGGAAACGGAAACAGGGAAAGGGTAAGCTGTTTCCGCTGCCAGGGCCGGTTTTGTCAGTTCATGCTGACGATAGAATGGATGAGCTTGATCTCCAATCGGCGCTTCATGTACTCGTCCACACGGACACGGGGCTGGCCGTCGGGATCGTAGAGCGTCCTGGTACAGAGCTTGTTGATATAGCCCTCATAGTACCTCAGTACGCTATCCACGGCCTGGGCGTCACCGTCACGAGCGGCGTCGATCACCGAAAGAGAAAGAAGCTCTTTTCCTTTGTATTTAGGCTGCTTCATTCGCGTTAACCTCCCTTCGGCATAAGCGCCATCAATTTGATCCGAAGCTCGCTGAGCGATTTTGTCCGTCGCCGCTGAACAGCGCTGCGGGACATTCCCACAAGGCGGCCGATCTCCTGATCCGGCAATTCCAGTACACAGTGCAGGATCAAAATACTCTGCTCCTGGGAGGACAAACCGGCAAAGGCATCAGCCACAAGCTCATTGTCGATATGCAGGTCATATCCATGTGACGAGAAAGTAAATCTGTCGCTGGGATAGCTGTCAACCGTATAGAGCTTGTCCATCTCGGTCTGCGGAAGATCGCTGAACGACAGTTCCCTGTCCCGGCGTCTCTGCATTTCCCGAAGATAGTCGATTGCCTCATGGTAGAGTACCAGCTTGCAATAGGCATCGAACTGGCACCGCTCGCCATAGTCATTACGGGGGATCACATCCATCTTTTCACCCCCTTTCCTGGGGGAATGAGGTGGGTTTCTCCCTTTCCGCTAACAAGGCGAACGCAAGGCCGCTCGCTGCCCGCTAAAAGCCTCCTTTTTTGATTTTTTTGAAAATATTTTTTCGGCCGCCCTGTAAAACAACAAAAAGCGCCCGACTGGTACAAGACCAATCGGGCGCGCAGGGATGCAGAACCGCAAGATACTACACCGTATACTACACACTCAAAACCGGACTTACCCGGAGGGGGAGCTACGCTTTTTTTAGCTGGTGTAGATCGTGGGTGCTATGAAAAAGTAAAACAAGCACGGCGGCATCCTCCTAATTGCCGCCGTGCCTTTACACGGTGTTCCGGGGCGTCGTAGGTTTCCGACAAACAAAAGAAACGGCGGCTCTGAAAATCAAAACCGCCGCAATAGTCATATGTGCGCGTGGAAAGCAATCTGCTCAGCAGCGGTTTTTTTCTTTTCTGCCGCTGGGCAGATGATAACGAGATTTTATTATGGGAACACTTTATATATTCTCACTCTATAAGAATAACAATACTTCGGACATTTTGAATGAGTAAATCACGCAAACATTCTTGCTTGATTTACTCATTCTTTTTTGTGGGGTTAGGATTACAATATTGTCATCACAAATAAGGAGGTTGTTCTGTAATGGAAACATTATTGGAAGCAAAAGAAGTAACAAAAATCTATGAAAAGTCCATACGCCCCAGTTTGAGCAAAGTTTCATTCCGTGTGGCGGAGGGTGAATTTATCGGTATCATGGGTGCATCCGGGTCTGGAAAGACAACGCTGCTCAATGTACTCTCCACGATTGATACCCCCACAAGCGGAGAAATCTGGATCAGCGGGGTAAATCTGAATGAGTTGAGCAACACAAATGCCGCCGACTTCAGAAAAGATCATCTCGGTTTTATTTTTCAGGAGTATTTTCTTCTGGACAGTCTTACGATCCGTGAGAATATTTCCGTTCCCCTTACGCTCAAAAAACTGCCGCCAAAGAAGATTGACAGCATGGTTCAGAGTTTGGCAGAGCGTTTCGGTATCGCTTCGCAGCTAAACAAATATCCAAATGAGCTTTCCGGCGGTCAGCGGCAGAGGGCATCTGCGGCCAGAGCGATTGTAAAGCAACCAAGTATTTTATTTGCAGACGAGCCGACTGGCGCACTGGATTCCAATTCTGCCACAGAATTATTGAAAGCATTGAAAGAAGCCAATGAAGATTTGCATACGACCATTCTTATGGTCACTCATGATGCGTATGCAGCCAGCTATGCGGATCGTATCTTGATCTTCAAAGATGGATGTATCGTGAAAGAGCTACACAGGGGAGAAAAACCCAGACGGAGTTTTTATGAAGCAATTACACAGGAAGTTGCACAGCTTGATACAGAAAGGTAGGCGCGCTCAAATGAAAACTATGTCTATTGCAATTAAAAATTTGAAAAAGAGTTTTTCGTTTTATGCGCTGTATCTGCTATCTGTGTCGCTTGTCATTACTGTCTTTTTCGCCTTTACTTCATTTTCCATGAATGAAGTCATGCTTGAAAAAATCTCCGAAAATGGCAGAGTGGAAACCATGTGCAGTGCTATTTCCGTATTCCTGATGGTTTTTGTAGTATTCTATATGGCCTACTCCAATAAGTTCTTTTTGCGTCGGCGAACAAAGGAACTCGGAATTTACGCTTTATTAGGGTATCGGAGGACTACGATTCTTTCCATGCTCACTTATGAGAATATTTTAATTTGCTGCGGCGCTTTTCTTGTAGGAGTGCTTTTGGGTGCGCTGCTTCATAAGGGGATCGTTATTGGTATAACAGTTCTTTTGAACCTTTCTATTGACAGCAGGGCAATCCCTTTTTTCAATTTGCAGGCAATCTCTAAAACCGCCATCTTTATCTCGATAGTCGTTGCGGTTTTGGGCTGTTCAAATGGAAAATTCCTGCTCAAAACTTCTCTGATCGATTTAGTCCGATTTGAGAAAAAAGCGGAACCTGTTATGAAATTTCATCCTATTCCCGCTATGCTCGGATTGATTATGATAATTTCAGGGTATGGGCTGGCTCTGGACATTTTCAGGGGAAATGCCTCCTTGTGGCTTACGGTGGGATTTTATCCCATTGGCCTTTTGACAATGCTGCTGGTTGTAGTAGGAACAGTTTTGCTCATTACCTTTTTCCTGCCCTATGCCATGCAGAAAAGAAAGCAAAATAAGCGCAGCTTTTATAACCCTGTCAGTATTATTTCCGTACCAAATTTTATTTACCGCATCCGGTCAAATGCAAAAACATTGATTATGCTGACTTTGCTCTCGGCGGCGACTTTGACGGTATCAAGCGTTATGGCCTTGACAGTTTATTATCCTATTGCTGCCGTGGATCGTATAGCTCCTTCTGAGTTTGAGTTCAAAATCGAAATGGCCGATCAGGTCGATACAGTTAAGCGAATCATAAATCAGACGGTTCCAGAAAGTGAAGGTCTGTCTTTCATTCAGACCGATATTTATAAGGTCACTTCCACCGCAAACAATCTTCCGGCAGAATACTGCCTTGGCACCGCAAAAGGAGATGCAGATAATGAAACCATCCTGCGGGAGAGCGGCTTTGAATGTATTTCCTATTCGACATATATTTCTTTACTGGAAGCCCAGGGGAAAAAGAATGTTGTCCTTGATATACCGGAATTGGCCGACAGTGAATGTATCCTGACCAAGTATCAGCCCAATAGCAACGGGAATAGCGAGGTGGGAAACATATACCCACTTGAAATAAACAATGATATCGTGCCTGTAACCGTAAAGGCAACAACACTTGATAATCCCATTTCCTTTGCCAACAGCATTGCCACCCTAATTGTCAGCGACAGCCTTTATCATCAAATTGCGGCATACGCTGAGCCCACCACAAGTGTAATGAGTATCAATGGAAAGGCGATTGAAGATAATGAGGAACTCTATACGGCGATCAGCAAAACACTGAACCACAGCCCCTATTTGCAAGGTCATTCCCACCGAATTCATGAACTGTTCTGGATAAACAGCTCTACTTTCCTATTGATTGGATTTCTTGTGGTTCTGTTTTTTATTGCATCGGGAAGTATTTTATATTTCAACAATGTTTCCGCAATTTCCGATGCGAAAGCAGATTATGAAATGCTGATAAAAATGGGATATACAGATAAGCAGATCAAAAAGATAATCAGGAAACAGACCTTTACTTTTTATACCATTCCCTTTGTGTTGGGACTGCTGGACTGTGTTTTTGCCACGGTAGTATACAAAATAGCCCTCATGCAAAATTTGCTTGGCAATGCGCTTGCTCAATATCTGCCGGTCATTCTTGCCATAGTATTAACGGTGATTATTTACCTCGTTTACTATTTTCTCACGGCCTTTACCTGCAATAAAATCATTGTGAAGAAATAAGTTCAGTTAAATCGTCGGACAGGAATGTTCGACGATTTAACATACTTTAATCGAGGAAAGTTTCCTGATACAATGAGATCGGACGCAGTTTGTTCAAAAATGTGTGTTACAATATAAAAAAGACAGGAGGTCGGATAATGAAATCAATCATTTTGAAAACAGCATTATTGATAAATCACTTTTTCCTTATCCTCCATATGTCCTGGCTTATAAACGAAGGATCTCAGTTGAGCATCAAAAGCATTGCTCCGATGCTGCTATCATCAATCATGTTGATAGATAGCACCTACATCAGCGCCTGCAATATCAGAGAAAGCAAAATACTGTCTCTTTTCAGCGGATTGCTGGCATTGGACGGATGGTATATACTTTTGTCCTTTGAAACAGTTGGCATGGCGAATTTAGCATTCCTGTTTTTAAGCCCGGTCATTTGGTATATTTCCATTAAATTCGTTTTTATGTTTCTGTTTCAGGAAAGCGGATACAAGTTCAGAAAAACAACAAATATACTTCTGCTTGCCCTTTGCATCGGATCACTTGTCGGTGCTACAATATCAGAACGGGCCTTTGCCTGTATGTACGGACTGCAATTCGTAGGGTACATCCTTTGCGTATTGTTTGTGATCGCCTACCATCGGAAACGAGTGGCGTTTGTTTTGATAAGTGAGCGAAAAGCCATCCTGCTTTCATTTGTGGCCATTGGGGTATCTTTCTTCGTTTACTACTTTGCCACCTTGGGCATCACCGATCACATTGAGAATTTTGCCGTATACTTGATCGTTATTCTGTTTTCCATGAGCGTCCATAATATTATCTTGAAAGAACATAACGGTTCGCCCCTATCAACAGTATTCAGCCATAAGCAGCGGTTGTTTATTTCCCTGTTATTGGCCGCTATCCTCGGTTTGCTTGTTTGGAGCATGGGCGCAGGCTATGCTGAGTGGCTTATTTCCGTTAATGTTCTATCTGTTGTAGCTTTTGTTTGCAACATTGTTTTGGGGCAGAACCTAAAACATGGAGAAACCGGGATAATTAAGGAAAGTAAGTACAAATCCGCCTTGCGTCAGTTGCAGCAGGAAGAAGCGCTGAAAACAGAATTTGCGAACTTCCTCCATGATGATGTGCTGCAAGATTTGCTTGCTGTCAAGAATATGGTGAGCAAGGCATATCGACCCGACATTCAAGATGTAATTACAGAAACCCTCGACAACTTGAACATACACATCCGTGAACAGATGCAGGACTATCATCCCGTCCTTCTCAAAAATCTGACAATAAAAGAAAACTATATGAATTTGATCGAAGCTGTTGCACAAGGCTTTCCGCAAAAGAATGTTTCTATATCTTTTGAATGTCCCGACTCTTTGTTTTTGGTAGAGCCATACACTCTGCTTGTCTACCGCTTGATAAAAGAGCTTTTGACGAATGTATATAAACACTCTGACGGTGATCGTGCCTGGGTCACACTTTTGCAGGAAAAGGCCGTGATAAAATTGCGGATCAGTGACAACGGAACAGCAGAGCTATCCAGCTTGACCGCCGTTGATCCACAAAAACATAAAGGTATTGTATCTGTTAGTGAACAAGTGAAAGGTGTGGGTGGAACAATGGTCTGCTCCGCAAACATACCTCACGGCATTTGCATAGAGATCACAATACCCATGAAAGGAGATGGTTCTTATCAATATTTTGTTAGTTGACGATCATGTGCTTTTTGCAAAAAGCCTTTCGATTGCGTTGGAAGAATATAGTGAGGTTGGAGAACTTATCACAACACAAAGCATTGAAAATTTAGAAAGCATCGTTTCTGAAAATGACATTGACATTGTGCTGATGGATATTAACCTCGGAAATCTCAGCGATACCGATGGCCTTGAGGCTGCCGCCCACTTGCTGAAAACAAAACCGGATATAAAAATTATGATCTTGACCGGGTATGATCTTCCTGTATATAGGCATGAAGCAAGAAAAATCGGAGTATGTGGTTTTCTGAATAAAAACATCGGCCCGGATGATCTGATTGCCTCGCTGCTCCATGTATCGCATGGGAAAACCTGTTTTCCTGCTGAAACAGACGAAATCATCATCGAAGATTTGACAAGCATGGAAAAGAAAATATTGCAGCTTATCAGTACCGGAAAAAAGCGAAAAGACATAGCAGATGCACTGTATATGAGTGAAAGAACCCTATCAAATCATCTGCAACATATTTTTGAGAAGTTGGCTGTTTCCTCAACTGTTGAAGCTGTTACAAAGGCACTTCAGTTCGGGTACATCCCACCGATATAATGAATGAAAAGCGAGTATCTATTTTGGGAGGTACTTGCTTTTTCACCATAGCGTACAAGACTTGGCATATAATTCGTCTGCTCGAATAATGTAAGACGCAAAGGACGAACTATAAAGTGTAGATGGTCTTCATATAGCATCATTCCAAAAACATACTATGAAATATAGAATGTAAGAGGGTGATGTTATATGGCTAAAATTGAAGATTGTCCTGGGTTTGAAACCTTCGGCTCCGATGTGAAGGCCGCAAGGGAAGCTCTGAATATCTCCCGCAGGGCATTGGCAGAACAGGTCAGCATTGATCCTCGCTATCTTGCCAATATCGAATTGGAGCAGACGGTTCCCAGCGTGCCCGTGGTGTTGCAGCTCATACGGATTTGCAAGCTGCCGGTTGAGCGGTACTTCAATCCCTCCCTGGTCGCAGAGAACACCGAACAGCGCCAGAGGGTCAATCACAAATTGCAGCTCTGCCCGGAAAAATACCTGCCGATCATTGAGGCAACCATTGACGGAGCGATCAAACTGGACGAATAGAGGCCGCTTTACAGAAGATGTAAAGTGGCTTCTATTTTTTGCGTCTTTTTATGCTCTTTTGCGGGTATTTTCAAGTGTCCGTAACGCTTTATAAGTAGGGATAAGATACGGTAGCAAGCACAGCAAGCGAGTACCCGCTTGCGAATTTTGAGATTTTTAGGTCCCTTGCCCGAAAATTCAAAATTGCTTGTTGGGATAGTCCCAAACCCTTATAAAGAACGGAGGCGGCGCATGGCAAATCGAAAACGGAATATCCAAATGAAATTCTATGTTACGGAGGACGAAAAGCGGCTCATAGACGAAAAAATGAG
>DLZQ01000083.1:0-1515 GCA_003447295.1 Lachnospiraceae bacterium | reverse complement strand
TCATAGACGAAAAAATGAGCCAGTTACCCACACGCAGATATGGCGCCTACCTCCGAAAGATGGCGATTGACGGGTATATCATCTATACGGACACCGCAGATATCAAGGCATTTACCAAAGAGCTTTCCGCCATTGGTCGGAATATCAACCAGATCGCCAAGCGGATCAACGCCGGAGGTCCTGCGTATCAGGCCGACATGGACGAGATACGGGAAAGGCTGGACGAGATATGGCAGTTACAAAGACACATCCTATCAAGTCAACGCTGAAAGCGGCCATTGACTATATCTGCAACCCGGAAAAGACGAACGGAAAACTGCTTGTATCCTCCTATGGCTGTGCCGCCGAAACGGCGGATATTGAATTTTCCTGGACCCGCCGCCATGCCATCGACAAGGGAACGAACCTGGGTCGTCACCTGATCCAAGCCTTTCAGCCTGGAGAGGTCACGCCGGAACAGGCCCATGAGATCGGCATGGAGCTTGCAAAAGAAATCCTGGGCGGCAAGTATGAATTTGTCCTTACCACCCACATAGACAAAGATCATGTTCATAACCACCTGATTTTCAATACGGTCAGCTTTGCGGATCACAAGCACTATCATTCCAACAAGCGGAGTTATCACTATATCCGCCGCACTTCGGACCGGCTTTGCAAGGAACACGGTCTGTCTGTCATCATCCCAGGACAGGACAAGGGCAAGAGCTATATTGAACATCAGGCTGCACAGAACGGCACCAGCTATAAGGCAAAGTTGAAAGCTGCCATTGACCGGCTTCTGCCAGCCTGTTCCGATTTAGAAGAACTGCTTCGTCGCCTGCAGAGAGAAGGCTATGAGATCAAGCGGGGCAAATATATCTCCGCCAGAGCGCCGGATCAGGAACGATTCACCCGTCTGAAAACCCTGGGTGTGGACTACGCCGAAGAAGCCCTTGCCGCCCGGATTGCCGGACGTTCCAGACCTTCCCGCCAGCCGAAACCGCAGAACGGAAAGATCAGCCTGCTCATTGATATCCAGAATAACATCAAGGCACAGCAGAGCGCGGGCTTCACCCATTGGGCGAAGCTGAACAATCTGAAACAGGCCGCCAAGACCATGAATTTCCTGACGGAACACGGGATAAGCAGTTATGGAGAACTGGAAAGCAAATTGACCGCAGTATCCGCACGCAGGGATACCGCTCATGCAGAGATCAAGCGGATAGAAAGCAGAAGTGCCGAACTTGCCCTTGTGATGAAGCATGCCGGAACTTACCGTCAGCTAAAGCCGCTTTATGGAAGATACCGTAAATCGAATGATAAAGAAAAGTTCCTGCGGGGGCATGAGAGCGAGATCATCCTTTTTGAAGCGGCCGCCAGAGAAATAAAACGGCTGGGGACTGTGCCGCTGCCGACAACGGAAAGCATGAAAACGGAGCTTGCCAATCTCAACGCAGAAAAGGAACGGCTCCTTGCTGAATATAAAGCCGCAAGAGCCGAAGCCCAGGAATATGAGACCGTCAAGCAAAATGTGGA
>DLZQ01000067.1 GCA_003447295.1 Lachnospiraceae bacterium | reverse complement strand
AAGTAAAGACAGCGATTTGTGCGTAAGCGCCCATCGCTGTCTTTACTATGCCTATGCGCGGCTCATTGCTCGCGTAACTTTCAAGTTACTCAACAGAAACAGTATAGTAATAAATGGGTTGTCCGCCGTACTGTAATTCGATATCGCAGGCAGGATAAGCATCCTCTAAGTCTGCGCGCAGTGCTTCGGCAGCATCCTCTGCTACGTCACAGCCGTAGTAAACGCTGATGAGTTCGGAATCTTCATCCACAAGTTCTGCAATCATATCACGGGTTACTTTTACCATGTCGGTACCGACAGCTACGATGCCCTGGTCACCGATGCCCATGAAGTCGTCTTTCTTGATCTCTTTGTCATCGATCACAGTATCACGTACCGCATAGGTCACCTGACCGGTCTTGACATTTTTAATCTCGCGGAGCATAGTCTCTTCGTTCTCTTCTATGGACAGTTCAGGTACGAAGTTGATCACTGCGGTTATTCCCTGGGGAATGGTCTTGGTGGGAATGACTAACAGTTCCTTATCCGTCATCAGTTCCGCTGCCTGGTTGGCTGCGAGAATGATGTTCTTATTATTCGGAAGAATGAAAATCGTCTTTGCATTTACCTTGTCAACTGCATCTAAGATATCTGCGGTACTGGGGTTCATGGTCTGCCCGCCCTCGATGATATAGTCTACACCAAGACTCTTGAACAGTTCACTTAAACCGTCACCTACGGATACTGCCAGGAAACCTACTTCCTTGGGAGGCTGTGCAGCCTTCTCTTCTTCGGCTTTTTTCTGTGCAGCTTCCTTCTCAGAGAGCTTGAAGAGCTTCTCCTGATGCTCTAAGCGCATGTTATCGATCTTCATATTGGACAATGCACCATACTTCAATGCCTTCTGGATAGCCAGACCGGGATCATTGGTATGTACATGTACCTTGACTACATCGTCATCTGCAACACATACGATAGAATCACCGATGGACTCTAAGAATGCCTTGAAATCCATCTCTGCCTTTACATTGAAAGGTTTGTTTAACAGAATAATGAATTCGGTGCAATAGCCGAATTTGATCTCCGCTTCCGCCTGTACTTCCAGAGAACTCTTGGTATCTTCTGCCTTGGCGGTCGCTGCGGGAGCTACGGTCAGATCAATTTCTTTGCCTAAAAATGCGTCATAGGCACCGCTTAATACTTCTACCAGACCCTGTCCGCCGGAATCCACTACTCCTGCCTGCTTTAATACGGGCAGCATTTCGGGAGTCTGGCTGAGAACATAACGGGCATGTTCGATCACCGTTCCAAGGAACTGCTCTAAATCCTCTGCGCCATCTTCGCAAAGTTCCTTTGCCTTATCGGAAGCACCTCTGGCTACCGTAAGGATCGTACCTTCCTTTGGCTTCATAACAGCCTTGTATGCGGTCTCCACCGCTTTTTCAAAAGCACGGGTTAATACGGGAATATCCAGTGTCTGCTCTTCCTTGATACTCTTGGTGAAACCACGGAACAGCTGGGATAAGATAACGCCGGAGTTACCTCTGGCACCACGCAGGGAACCACTGGAAATAGCCTTACACAGAGCTGCCATATCGGCATCCTCCCCCAGTGCGGATACTTCTCTGGCCGCAGACATGATGGTCATGGTCATATTGGTTCCAGTATCTCCATCGGGAACGGGGAACACATTCAGTTCGTTGATCCATTCCTTCTTATTCTCTAAATTCTTGGCGCCGGCTAAGAACATCTTGGAAAGCATCTTAGCGTCGATTTGTTGTAAAGCCACAATTACTTCCTCCTTAATCAATCACTCTTACACCTTCAACAAAGATGTTGATCTTTTTGATCTCAATACCGGTAAACTCTTCCACTTTGTATTTTACGTTGCTGATCAGATTGTCGGTGACAGTTAAAATGCTGACACCGTATGCTACGATCACATGGAAGTCCAGAACCAGTTTATTGTTGTCCAGGGATACCTTGATCCCTCTGGTGATGCTGTCTAATTTCAGAAGCTTTACCAGACCATCCTTCATGCTGACTCCGGCCATACCTACGATACCAAAGCACTCTACCGCTACGCTACCGGCATACTGTGCAATGACTTCATTATCAATGTCAATATTTCCCATATGGGTATTCATAGAAGAACCTTTCATACAGAACCTCCTTCATATTCGGATCATTTGTTTCTTCTGCTATGTCTGCCCCCAAAATATAAAGTTCAGACATATATAAATGTATTTTAACAGCTTTCCTTTGAAAAAGAAACAATAAAATAAAAAAAATAAATATTTTTTGCTTGCTTTTATTTTCGTTTTCTGTTAATATATCAATGTTGTGAGCATTTCACACATGTTTATTGAAAAAATTGTTTAAAAGTAAGCGTTAGATGCGCGTTAGATCGAGGAGGTGTCAAGATGGCTAAATGTGATATTTGTGGTAAGGGCGTTCATTTCGGTAACAACGTAAGCCATTCTCATAGAAGAAGCAACGCAATTTGGAACTCTAATGTTAAGAGCGTTAAGTGCAAGGTTAACGGCGGAGCTAGAAGAATGCATGTCTGCACCAGCTGCTTAAAATCTGGTAAAGTTGAGAGAGCTTAATCTCCTGCGGTAATATTGGATTTTGAAAGCCAGAAATGATGAATTTCATTTCTGGCTTATTTTTTATTCTCTGTGCAATTACCAGAACCGCTCTTCCTGCTTCCGCTTCAGATATTCTTTGTTGATCTGGCCTGCCAGTTCCCCATCACCGAAGAGGTTGTCCGGATGAAAGATTTTGATCAGATCCCGATATCTCTTCCGCAGAGCCAGCGGATTATTAGCTCCCCGGAATAAAAGCTGTACTGCCGTAAAGCTGACTTCCCCAAGCTCTTGCTCCCTGTTCTGCCGTTCTCTGGCCTCCTTCGAGAGTGTCTGCCGTTCCTGCTCGAACCTCTTCCGATCCTCCTCCAGCTGCCGGAAACCCTCCTGTAAAATAGCCATTTTCTTCTCGAAGAACAGATTTTCTTCTTTTAGCCGTTTCCGCTCCATAACTGTACGCCGGTTCAACTCATCCAGCTCGTCCCGTAACTTTACCCGTTCGTCCAGAAATTTGTTCCGGGCCTGTTCTAACTCCGTACGCTCCTGTTCCAGACGCATATTTTCCTGGAAAAGCCACAGCTTTATTTCTTTTAATTCTTCGGTACTTTCCGCCTTAATGACCTCTTCCCAATCAATCATGCCGCACCCTCTTACTCACAACCACAGAAAAGATAATACCCTGCAAACAATAAAAGTGCGACCACGATCAGACCGATGAAACGATTATGAATCACCAGCATAAGCAGCATGCCGACCGCTACAAAAAAGAGTATCAATCCAATAATCTTTTTCATAATCCATCCGGATCCGGAATATTCTCACTTTATTATATGCAGAGTATCTCAAATATTACTTATCTTCTGTTGTTTCCTCTTCCGGAAATGCAATGTCCACCACTTCAGCATCGGACATTTCTTCTTGTTCCTTCGGCTTGGTAAATTTATCTACGATATCGGGAATCATATCCAGAATCTTAGTCACCGTATCCTGATTCTTGATATTTACCAGCTTTGTGGAACCGTTCTTAATGACCAGGACAGCGCTGGGAGTCATCTTACCGCCTAATCCTCCGGCTCCGGAAGCGGATTTTTTCTCGGAATTGTTGCCGGCACCGGCACCCACACCGAAAGTCACATCCACTAACGGTAATATGATCGTATCTCCGATCTTCGTAGCCTCTCCCACCACAGTCTTCGTGGAGAGTACCGTATCCATACCCTTTAAAAGAGATTCTACCACGCCCTGGAACTGATTATCTTTTTCTGCCATAACAAACCTCCTGTTACATCCTTTTATTTCTTCTGATTTTTTTGAAATGTTCTTATCTTAAGCTTTAATTGCTGTAATCTCTTATCCAAAAGCAACCGCGCGGAATGGAACAATACACATGCTACTGTAAAATGCCCGGAGGCTTTAAAATCACCCTCCAGTATTGCCTCTTCGAAATCCGGTGTAATGCATACTCCCTTTCCAAGCTTCGGAAGTATCATTCCATAGATGCCATAAAGGTATCCGGTGGTATCCGGTGAGCCGGTACCAATGCGGGCGTTCATCTTAAGCTTTCGTGGACGAAGCCTTTTTAAAATATGCCCGATACGCTTTCCCGCATGCTGAAGCAATCCCTTCGTATCCGGATCATTCCATAACTCCCTGTAAAAAGAAATATTCTTCAAAATATATTTGATTTTATCACAGATTTTACGGATTGTGTATCGTATTTTCTCAAAAAAACCGGCGATTTTTCCGAAAGTGGAAGTTTCCTGCTGCGGACCGGGTGTGTTTTCTTCCGCAGAAATTTTTGCATCTGCTGAAGCTTCTGTATCGGTCGCAGGGTCCGTTTTCGCTATATCGCTATCATGCGAGAGTAACGTCTGTCCGGAAGTTTCTGATGCATCCGAAGATTCTGAAGCATCCGAAGATTCTGAAGTCCTTGATGTTTCCTGTGCAGCCTCCGTTATATCTTTTTTTGGAGCTGTGTGTGTATCTTCCCCCGATGCAGAGTTTTTTTCCTTCTCGGAAGAATCATATACTGTTAAAAAAAGAACCTTTGCCAGCAGTTTCCCTGGAACCGGATAGCTGTAAGAGACCCTTACCAGACCGAACAGCCATTTTATTTTTACGGCGAACTGCATTTCTTCGGCATTTTTCTTCCCGGACATTTTGTAACAGACCGGGAAAAATAATACCAGAAGGATTACCACAAGAGCAATTCCGAGAAGTATTAACAACAGGATTCCAAGAATGCTCAATATTTTAAAAAGAATCGTCAACATAGTAAATACTCCCGCAGATTGCAGTCGCCCCTGGCTTCCAGGCATTCTCTGGTGATCTGTTCGATCAGCTGCAATGCCTCCTCATATCCGGATACAATCCCGAGAACCAGAAATTCTTCATTTTTGTAATGGGGCTGTATCAGTTGTCTTGCATCAAAAATATCTAATTGGTCTGCCGGATTTGACGCCGGTGTAATCAGATATACGTTTGCCCAAAGAGGATTTTTCACCAGTCTCTTTTTTATTTTATCCAGTTTTTCAGATGCGATGCTCTCTCCCAAATAGAGATTTGGTGCAAATGTAAGCTTTCCTGCCATATATCATTTCCTTTTGGTCAATAACCCTCCGGCATACTTTCCCGCCAGCCATATGGCTCATTATAGCATAAATTCTGCTATATTACAATTTTTGTTGCTTGACTTTTCCGGATGTTATTTTATACTAGAATTAGTATAAATTAGGAGGAAAAACCATTGAAAGTAATTACGAAGATGGAGCTTCAGCCGGACATGGTCCTGGGCGAAGATATACTGGATCAGAATCATGTGATCTACCCTGGCGGTACGACTGTGACCCCGCAGATTATAGAAAAATTAAAGCGTTATGATCTGGTATGCGTCACGATCATGGAAGATGAGGATTTTGCCACCACTCATTACGAAAAAATACGTTTTGACTCTAATTTCAAAGCTTTTGAACGTGCCTATCCCATTTTCCTCGGGGAATATAAGCTTGCAATGAAACAGCTTCTGGTCATGGGCAGGAAGCCTGCAGATATCGTTCTGCTGACTATATACAGGGAATTATATTATTATATCTCTTCCGGTTCCGCTCTTTTGGATTATTTATACAATCTGATGCCCAGTGAAGATGAGCTTACCTATACCCAGGGTTTGAATGCCGCTCTTTTAGCCGGAGCTTTTGCCGACTGGCTGTCCATGTCGGAGGATGAGAAAAATACACTGATCCTCTGCGGTTTCTATTATGATATCGGCAAGCTGCAGCTGCCCTACGAACTGCTGTGGAAGCCCGGAAAGCTGACCGATGCGGAATTCAAGATCATCAAAACCCATCCCGTGGTCGGTTATACCACTGTCCGGAATCAGGATCTGAATGAACATGTAAAAAATGCGGTGATCATGCATCACGAAAGACTGGATGGCAGCGGTTACCCCTATCATATGACCGGTCAGAAGATTGATGTCTATGCCAGATATATGGCGGTCATTGATGCCTACATTGCCATGGCTTCTCCCAGAACCTACCGCAATGCGCTTACACCGCTGCAAATTTTGGGAAATTTTGAAAAGAGCCTGGATAAATACGATGTGGAACTGTTAATGCCGATTATGAAAAGGATTGCGGACGCGCAGATCGGTACAAATGTACAGTTGAACGACGGAAGTATCTGGGAGGTTCTGATCATTCATCCCAACAAGTTCTCCCGTCCTATTCTGAAAAACGAAAAGAACGAATTCGTGGATCTCTTACAGAGAACAGATTTGGAAATTGTCAAAAATGTATAAGCACTATAAATCCTTAAAGGCAGGAATAATCAATTTATCCATTGATTATTCCTTTTTCTTTCCAGATATTCCGCATATGCCTTTTCCAAAATCTGTTTCTCATTGGCAAATTTCAGAAGATGATAGGCCTCATGGTATTTATAAAAACCGGAATCTGCAAAATACTCTTCTCTCTGGGGCTTGCTGTAATAGCTGTCGGTGCTCATCAGATACCAGTGTACCTCTTTCTCCACCACATCGTCCGGTACAGTAAAAGAATATTCACTTCTTCCCACATAATCTACGATAAAAGCTTTGGAGCCACTCTCTTCCAGAACTTCCCGCAACGCAGTCTCTTCGTGGGTTTCTCCGGGCTCCACGGTTCCCTTAGGCAGGACCCATCCTTCGTATTTGTTTTTAATATTTTTATAGAGTAATAATATTTTGCCGCGGAAAATCACCACTCCGCCACAACTGGTCGCCTCTATCATTTTCTTTTATCCTCCGATCTCACTGCTTTTCGCTAAAGTACGCATCAAAGATCCGTCTTGCAATAGGTACTGCATAATCACCGCCGCTTCCGGCACCTTCCACGATGATGGTAACGCAGACTTCCGGATCCTCCGCAGGAGCGAAACCGGTAAACCAGGCATGGCTGTCTCCCTTGACGTTATTATATTCCGCAGAACCGGTCTTACCTGCCGCTGTATAGTTTAGTCCTTTTAGCTTGGACGCCGTACCTTCCTGTACAACATCTGTCATCAGCTGACGTAAAATCGCCGCTTCGTCTTCCGACATCAGTCTTCCATACTCCGAGGCTTTAAAGTTTTTGATAACAGTTCCCTCATCATTCTCTACACGGTCGATCACATAAGGCTTCATAAGGACTCCGTCATTTGCTATCGCACAGGTGATCATGTTCAGATGCATGGGGGTGATCTGTGTTTTTCCCTGGCCGATGGAGGTCTGCATCATTTCAGCAGACGGAGTACTTTCGGAGACCAGTGCCGAACTTTTGGCGTAATTTAAAGTTAACGGCAGGTCTTTATTAAACAGCAGATCATTTAAAGTCTCCTGAAACGCCTCTCTGTCCAGACTCATTCCGATATTTGCAAAGGAAGAGTTGCAGGATTTGGCAAAGGACTTCTTAAAATCCACCTGCCCGTGGCTGGAACCGTGGTAACAGCTGATCTTACTGTCTCCCAGCCGGAAAGAACCGTTACAGTTATAAGAGTAATTCTGGTAGGTATCCGGATTTTCCCTGATATATTCCAATGCAGTAACTATTTTGAAAGTGGAACCGGGTGGATATAAGCCCTGGGTCGCACGATTCAGAAGTACGGTGCTGGAATCATTGTCAACCAGGTCATCCCAGATCTCAGCAATAGAATTCGGATCAAAGTCAGGATGAGACACCATTGCAATGATCTTACCGGTAGATACTTCTGTCACAATGATGGCGCCACGGTAAATATCCAGTTGATCGTTTGCTACCTGTTGGACCTTCACGTCCAGCGTGGTATAGACATTATCCCCGGGGTTCTTTTTCCCGGCAGTATCGTTTTTGACCTTATTGGTCAAAGAAGTATTTGTATTGATCAGATAATAATTCGCCAGTGCTTCCACTCCCATTCTTCCCTGTGTGGAATAACCAACAATGTGCGCAAACAGATTCTTATAGGGATAATTTCTGGTCTCTTCTTCCTCCTCGTTCAGGATGGTTTCCGCCAGCACTTCCCCATCTCTGGAGTAAATAGCCCCACGGTAGTTCCTGGACAGCAGAATCTGTTGCCTGGAATTGTAGCTGTTATTGATCATATCCTGTTCGCTGGTTGCCACGAAATGTCCCAGATAGACCATGAGACATAAAAACAGGACTCCGATCCCTCCTGCTGACAGCCAGATCTCCCGCTGGTTCCCTCTGCGCTTATTGTCAGGTGTCTTTTTCGGGGATTTATTTTGCGTCTTATTATTTTCCACCTCTGCGCTCTCCTTCCTTCTGCAGTCGGATATAAATTCCCTGGATGATGAAAAACATGATCATTGTTGTCATCACCGAACTTCCTCCATAACTGATAAAAGGAAGTGTCACACCGGTCAGCGGAATGAATTTCGTACCGCCGCCGATAGTCAGGAAAATCTGGAAAATATACATAATGCCGATGCCGTATACGACAAGCTGATAAAATCTGTCATGAATCCTCACCGCTATCCGAATCATTTCAAGAAAGCTGCTGACACAGATCAGGATCAGGCACATACCGAAGATCACACCCAGTTCCTCGCAGATGGAAGAAAAGATGAAATCCGCTTCCACATAGGGAATTGCTGTCGGGTTCCCCTTTAACAGCCCCATGCCGAACCAGCTTCCGCTGCCGATGGCAAACAGCGACTGGGTAATCTGATATCCTTTATTGTCAATATATTTCCAGGGATCCTGCCATGCCAGCACACGGATCCTCACGTGATCAAACAGCTGGTAAGCAAGATACGAAGCAGCACCTCCGCCTACGATTCCCGCAAACAGATACAGATAATTGCGTGTTGCCGCAAATACCACGAACACAAATCCCACGAAGAAGATCAACGCACTTCCCAGATCCTTGGATACCACCAGGATCACCACATGTGCCCCGGCAATGATGGCAGTCAGGACCACTCTCTGGAAGGATACATTTTCCCATAAAGCTCCCGCCAGGAAAAACAGGAACAGTATTTTCACAAATTCCGAGGGCTGGAACGTAATTCCCCCCAGGGAAAAAGAAATCTTGGACCCATGGGTCACTTCGCCAAGGATCAGCACAGTACCAAGCAGTGCGATTCCCAATGTGGCATACAGCCAGGTGATTTTTTTGAAAAAATGAATTTTCCCAAGCAGATACGGTATCAGTAGTGAGATGATCAGAGATACCAGCACGATCACATACTGCCGTATTGCCTTGTCAAAAGACAGCCGGGATACCATACAGAGTCCGATTCCCAAAAGCATACACATATTATTCAGCAAAAGCCGGTTAATATTCTCGTAGATCAGTGATACCATCGTGATCGTTGCAAATAAAAAAATCAGAATAAATGCGAAGAAAAACAGGTATTGAAAATCTCCGCCGGTAAGTGACAGATCCAGGAAACATAATACCTGTACCAGAAACATCAGAACATCCTGCAGGATAAAAATCCCCTTGTGATGTTCGCCCGTCGGATATCGGAATGTATAAAAACAGCTTGCTGTATATAAAACCATAAAAAAGGCTATGAAATATT
Organism: Lachnospiraceae bacterium; assembly: GCA_003447295.1. GTDB lineage: Bacteria > Bacillota > Clostridia > Lachnospirales > Lachnospiraceae > Acetatifactor > Acetatifactor hominis. The sequence goes on along the minus strand of DLZQ01000067.1, from coordinate 63,326 downwards.
TGGATAATTCAATTACGTATTCCTGCATGCAGCAAAATACCTTTCTGTCTATTCTACGCCACGTTTTTCGTGACCGGTGGTATATTCCACATAGGGAAGTTCCTTGCGCGCACCGCCATAATAATTCAGGATCTGCAAAGTCTCATCCTCTGTCTCTGTGGTAAAATCCAGCCTCCCTATGACGATCTGTCTGTCCGCTTCCTTATGCAGAGATAAAGGTACACTATTGTAGATTACATTAAAGCAATGGGTACAATTGCGCATTACCGGAAATCTCTTATGATACCGGTCGGTCAGTTCCAGGATACGCCCACCTTCCCCTCTTCTACATCTGTCCAAGGTCTGTGTCACACAGTTAGCGGTAACCATCATAGGAATCTTACCATAGATCAACTTCTCTGTGGGAATCGCAGGATCTATTATCTTCTTCTGCTCCGCTGCCGTAAGTTCAAGCGGCAGGCAGAAGCCATCCAGATACTGCATCCAGAAATCTCTTCCTTCCACATTCCACAAATAGAGACTGTAATCTCCGATGATCTTTTTCCCAGGCAGTGCCCATTGTAGGAGCAGTCCGATATGTTCCATGCTGCCTGCCAGGAATCCCTGAAAACATGACGTATTCTCTCTTGCAAAGTCGTACAGCTTTTTTAAATACTGCTCATCACGAAGGCGCAGGATCTTAGGCAGTACGATCTCACAGGGAATTTGTTTTTCAGAAGCTTTTTTCAGCATTTCCGCTCCGGCTTCCGGATCCTGTAACAACAGATCCGCATCCAGATACAGCCTTATTCTAGCCGTCAGTTCTCCGTTACCGTTCCCAAATACCGATCTGCAAAATCCTCTCCACTGCTCTTGTGTCTGCAATAGGATTGAAAATTTCTTTCCTATAGAAGACTCTTGAGGAGACTCCTGGGCTCTGTCTGCCATTCCGGTCTTATGCTGCACCTCACGTTGCAGTTCTACTCTCTCATAGCAAAAACCGTTAGCCAGAATTATTTTCTCTTCCAGAAGAGCAATGCCTCTTCTGCGGAGCTCATTGATAGCCTTTAACGGATAGAATGCATTCCCACTCAGTTCGACTTCTATACTTCCGTCCAGAGAGAAAGAGCTGTCTCCTAACTTGCTTAACTGTTTTATAACATTTTCTTCCGAAATCGGTTGTCTGGAAGCTTCCTGCACAGGATTGCCCTCTAATGTGATGCGGATATCGCCGCAGGATACGGTCAGACTCGCCTCTTCCCCGGTAATAAACCGGGCCGTCATCCGTACCGGAAGAGTCTTACGTTTCGCCAAATGTTCCTTACGGATGTGTTCTAGCAGCCTTTCATCGCTTCCGCTGTATGCCGGACTGTTCAGAGTCACCATCTCTTTGCCGTTATGCTTATGATAATAACCGTCCTGACGCTCGCTTCGGATGTACAGACAGGACAGTGCATGCATATCTTCTTTGGAAATATTCAGAGTCTCGTCCGGATTCTTATAATACCGATCAATATATTTACGGTAAATTGTCGTAACTCCGGCGGCATATTCCGCTTTTTTCATGCGGCCCTCGATCTTAAAAGAATCGATTCCCGCCGTCAGAAGTTCAGGGATAGATTCTATGGTACACATATCCTTCAGGCTTAAGGGATAGCATTCCTTCTGTCCCTTACTGCTGTAAGGCAGACGGCAGGGCTGTGCACAGCGTCCGCGATTACCGCTTCTGCCTCCTAAAATACTGCTGAACAGACACTGTCCGGAATAACAATAGCACATGGCTCCGTGAATAAAGCACTCGATCTCCATACCGGTGGCTTCCTTGATCCTGCGGATCTCCTGAAGGTTAAGCTCTCTTGCAGGTACGACACGGCATGCCCCTTGTTCCTTCAAAAATTCTGCGCCGTATTCCCCGGTAATTGTCATCTGCGTGCTTCCGTGAAGTTCTAGACCTGGGAAATTCTCCCGGATAAATGAAAATACCCCCATATCCTGGATAATAACCCCATCCAGTCCTGCCCGGTAATAAGGCTCCAAATATTCATATATTTCTGAAAATTCGGATTCTTTTACCAGCGTATTTACCGTAAGATATACTTTTCTTCCGAAAAGATGCGCATACCGGATACATGCAACCAGTTCCTCTTCGGAAAAATTCTCCGCATAGGCTCTGGCTCCGAAACGATTTCCTCCCAGATATACAGCATCCGCACCGGCATGGATCGCACCGTAAAATGCTTCCGTATTCCCGGCTGGCGCCAGCAATTCTACTTTCTTCATTGCACTCATAAACGTCCTCTATTGCAAATAGCTGCCCGAAAAACGGACAGCTATCAATTTACTTGTCTTTTAGTTCTGTCTCCAGACGAACAATTTTTTTTGCATCTTCATTCAACTGCTTCTGAAGCTCTTTTCCCTGCTTCTCTGCATTTTCCAGTTTGATCTGTGCGGAGATTAGTTCATGCTTCAGATCGTATAATTCCTTTTCTTTTCCCTGAAGTTCTTCTTCGAGGATAGATATCTGCTTCTTTGCTTTAAAATAATCATCGGCAATGTTCAGCTGCAGCAGAACACTTTGTCTGTCCAAAGGCTGTCTGCGAAAGCTGTCGATCTTCCCATATTCGTTGATCTTGTTATTGATATAGGAAGCGATTTTCTGCATGTATTCTTCACTCTCATAGCCGCTTAAGGTAAATACCTTACCGCCTATGATCACTTCGGTATCTGTCTTCGGAGACATCTTAAACACCCCTCTTAACAATCTTTTGAAAACACAATATGTGCCGTCTGTTAAAAAATATAATACAACATTTATTATATATCAGATTATATAGAGTGGCAAGTAAAAAATTGCCCGATTGTCTCCGTTGTCTCCGTTAAAGCTTCAGCCCCAGATGTCTGTAGGTCAGATCCGTCACTGTGCGTCCCTTGGGCGTTCTGTTCAAGAAACCGTTCTTGATCAGATAAGGTTCGTAGACATCTTCTATGGTGCCGGCATCTTCTCCGATGGCAGCTGCCAGGGTATCCAGTCCCACAGGTCCACCGTTAAATTTCTCGATGATCGTCACAAGGATATTCCTGTCGATATGATCTAAGCCCATCTTGTCCACATCCATAAGATCCAGTGCGGTTCTGGCTACCTCTTCTGTAATGACTCCGTCGTATTTGACTTGTGCGAAATCACGGACACGCTTCAAGATACGGTTGGCAAGTCTGGGCGTTCCACGGCTTCGCCTAGCCATTTCTTTTGCTCCGGCAGGTTCGATCTCCACATCCAGGATCCCTGCGGAGTGCATGATGATCTGCTGCAATTCCTCTATGGTATAGAATTCCAGATGATGGATCATTCCAAAACGATCCCGCAGAGGTGCCGTCAAAAGTCCTGCCCGGGTCGTCGCTCCTACCAGCGTGAACTTTGGCAATTCCAGACGGACGGACCTGGCACTGGAGCCCTTACCGATCATGATGTCAATACAATAATCTTCCATGGCGGGATACAGTACTTCCTCCACTTGACGATTCAGACGATGTATCTCATCCACGAACAACAGATCTCCTTCTTCCAGGTTGTTTAAGATGGCAGCCATCTCTCCCGGCTTCTCAATCGCCGGTCCGCTGGTCACCTTCATATGGACTCCCATTTCATTGGCAATGATCCCGGCAAGGGTGGTCTTACCAAGTCCGGGCGGTCCGTAGAACAGCACATGATCCAGTGCATCCCCACGCTGCTTTGCAGCAGTAATATAGACCTTCAGGTTCTCCTTTATCTTGGACTGACCGATATAATCGTCCAGCGTCTGGGGACGTAAGGAGCCTTCCAGTTTAATATCTTCTTCCGTGATATTTGTCTCTATCATTCTTCTGGGCATAGTCGTTGATCTCATTCCTTAAAACAATTTTTTCAGGGCAGCCTTTAAGATTGCTCCGGAATCTATGTTCTCCACATCTTCGATGGCATTGACAGCCTTTAAGCTCTCCGCCTGTCCGTAGCCCAACGCCACCAGGGCTTCCACAGCTTCCTTTTTCTTCTCACTGTCAATATGCAGACTTCCTGCGGTCAGGATGCCTTCCGCGCCGCCTGCTGCAATCTCTCTGGAAATCAGAGTATCGTCAATGGATATCTTGTCCTTTAATTCCAGGATCAGCCGCTGCGCTGTTCTGGCGCCTATACCGGGGGCCTTCGATATCGCCCTGGCATCACCGGACATAATGGCAAAACGCAAAGAATCCGCATCCATAACGGATAATATAGCGAGTGCTCCCTTAGGTCCGATACCACTGACCGTAATACAGAGCTTGAACATCTCCAGATCGCTCCGGGAGAGAAAACCATATAATAAAAAGGCGTCTTCCTTCACATAAGTATATGTATAAAGCCGAACCTGCTCTCCGATTCCCGGAAGTCTCGATGCCGTATCCGCAGAGATCCGGACATTGATCCCGAAGCCGTTGACATCGATCACCGCGTTATCTACCGTAACATCTTCCAAAAAGCCATTCACATATGCAAACATGTATGTTAAATCCTCGTCTTTCCTGGCATACAAAATAATAGCACGTAAAATTCGGCTACGATATGTTTATCATACCATAGCCGAACATATGTTTCAAGTGGTTTTAACTCTGGATCTGTTTTAACTGGTAGAACTCTCCCTTCAGAGCCATCAGCTCGTCATAGGTACCGTATTCCGAACAATGTCCATCGGCTATTACGGCAATCCTGTCAGCATCCCGGATCGTGGACAGTCTGTGCGCCACAATAAATGTCGTCCGCCCCTCCGTCAGATTGTTTAACGCCTGCTGGATCAGCCTTTCGGAGATACTGTCTAATGCCGAGGTTGCTTCATCCAAAACGATCACCTTCGGATCACGGATCAGTGCTCTGGCAATGGAAATACGCTGTCTCTGACCGCCGGATAACTTGCCGCCGTGTTCTCCCACCATAGTGTCGAGACCTTTTGGAAGAGATGCGATCAGGTCTGACAGATTCGCGGCCTTGATCACATTCTGTAATTCTTCTTCTGAAACGTTTTCACAGCCGTAGGTAATATTGTCGCGGATCGTTCCGGAGAACAGAATGGATGTCTGGGGTACCACCGCTAAATGTTTTCTGTATGTTCTAAGATCGATTTTACTTAAATCTTTGCCGTCGATCAGGACTTTTCCACTCTCTGCCTGATGGAAACCGATGACCAGGTTTAAGATCGTGGATTTTCCGGCACCGGACTCGCCTACCAGCGCAATGGTCTCTCCCGCTTTCACATGAAGATTTAAGTGGTTCAATACGTTATGCTCATTATTTTTGTAATGGAAGCATACATCCTCAAAGTCAAAGGTGCCGGTTACCTGCTCCAGTTTTTCCTTGCCTTCGTTGTCTTCGACGTCCTCAGACAGCAATACCTCACCGATGGAATTCACGGATTCGATACCTTTTGCAATAGTAGGCAGCAGGGTAACAATAGAGGATACCTGATTGACCACCGTAGCAAAATAACTCTGATACAGTGTGATATCACCGGCCTGGATCTTCCCGCCGATGGCAAGATATCCGGTAAATGCCAGACAGATCACCTGAAAGATCTGGAATACCGCCCAGCCTACCGAGCCAAACAGTGCCTGGATCAGATCCAGCTTATAGCCTTTTTCCGCCACAGCAAACAACTGCCCGCTCATTTTAGATACTTCTTCATCCTCCAGGGCATGGGCTCTGGTCACGGGTACCAGTTCCACCATTTCCATGACCCTGGCAGAGGTCTCTTCCATTTCCTTACGGAACTCCGTATTTCTCTTCTTCATAATATTCCGGAAGGTAACCATGGTAATTGCCGCCACCGGTGTGGTCAACAGGAAAAATACGAATACGATGCGGCTCTTACTGATAGTGACAACCAGTGCCACTCCGATATTCAGGGCAATATTTAAAATACTTAAAAATAACTGAGTGGAAAGACCTTCCACGGCTTCCACATCACGCATGATCTTGGACTGCAGTCGTCCGGACTGGGTCTCCACATGATAGGAAATGGACAGCTGCTGTAATTTCCGGATCAGTGCTTTCCGAAGTCCTGTCTCTGCATAGCGGGTCGCCAGGCTTTTATAGGAAGTGTACAGATAATTCATGGGAATATTAAGCAGGATCAGTCCCGCTTCCAGAATACTGTAAAATATAATATTCCGGAAAGTATCCGGATTGTGCGCCGTCACATCGTTAATAATATTCGCCGTGATGATGGGCAGTACCCAGACACAGGCATGTTTTGCGAAAAAACAGATCACTGCCATGACAAATTTATGATAATTTCCCTTATACAGATGCACCAGTGTCCACAAGGGATGCCCCTGATTCTTCCGGTAGCATTCGATAAACCAGCTCTCAGTGTCCATCTTTTTTTTCGGAGATGTTTTTGCTTCAAAGTCTTTCATGTTTACAGGATACCTTTCCCATTTGTTTTTTCACTTCATTTTAGCGCAATTAATATGTGTTTTCCAGTTTATTTTTGCGGTTTTTACCTATAAACAACTGCTTTTTTGCCAAAAATAAGGCTGTGTCAGAACTTTTACATTCCTCACACAGCCCTTTTCATAGCATTGTATTTTTACGATCGATTAGTTGTTGATCAGCTTATCGTTCTCATTGTTCCAGCTATAAAGCTTACGGATCTCTTCGCCGACCTTCTCTGAAGGATGCTCGGAAGCCAGCTTTCTCATAGCCTTGAAGTGAACCTGCTTGCCTGCGGGAGACATATCTAACAGGAACTCCTTAGCGAAAGTACCGTCCTGAATATCGGACAGGATCTTCTTCATGGTCTTCTTGGTCTCCTCGGTGATCAGCTTGGGGCCGGTGATGTAGTCACCATACTCAGCGGTATTGGAGATGGAATATCTCATGCCTGCGAAACCACTCTGGTAGATCAGATCTACGATCAGTTTCATCTCATGGATACACTCGAAGTATGCATTTCTGGGATCGTAACCAGCCTCAACCAGTGTCTCGAAACCAGCCTGCATCAGAGCACATACGCCACCGCACAGAACAGCCTGTTCACCGAACAGATCGGTCTCGGTCTCAGTTCTGAAAGTGGTCTCCAGAACACCTGCTCTTGCGCCGCCGATACCCAGTGCATAAGCCAGTGCCAGATCCTGTGCCTTACCGGTTGCATCCTGTTCTACTGCGATCAGACAAGGAACACCCTTACCTGCCTGGTACTCACTTCTTACGGTATGTCCGGGTCCCTTGGGAGCGATCATGGTAACATCAACGTTCTTGGGAGGTACGATACATCCGAAATGAATATTGAAACCATGAGCGAACATCAGCATATTGCCCTCTTCCAGATTGGGCTCGATGTCATTCTTGTACAGATCTGCCTGCTTCTCATCGTTGATCAGGATCATGATGATGTCAGCACGCTTTGCAGCTTCTGCAGCGGTAAATACTTCAAATCCCTGTGCCTCAGCCTTTGCCCAGGACTTGGAGCCCTCGTACAGACCGATGATAACATGACATCCGGAATCCTTCAGGTTCAGTGCGTGTGCATGACCCTGGCTGCCGTAGCCGATAATAGCGATAGTCTTACCCTCTAATAAAGAGAGATTACAATCTTCCTGATAAAAAATCTTAGCCATTTTCTTCTCCTCCGTTATGAGACATAAAATTTATAACTGATAGGGATATACCCTAGAGCTAACTGATAAGAACTTTGATCTTTCGATATTAATCTTTCAATATTAATCTTCGATATAAGTAACGTTCTCAATACCTCTGCCAAGTCCCGTAATACCGGTTCTCGCCAGCTCCAGCACCTCATACTCTTCATTAAAACGCTGGATCAATGCATTCACTTTGCTGTGGTTACCGGTAAATTCCACGATCAGGTTCTCCGCACCGACATCAATGATCTTCGCACGGAAATTGTTGGCAAGGAACTCTACGCCCTGTCGGATCTCCAGACGTTTCTCGGGATCTACTTTTACCTTGACCAGTACCAGTTCACGGTACACACTGTCCTCCGGATCCAGTTCTTTGATATCACGGACATCCACTAACTTCCCTACCTGTTTCTCGATCTGTTCGAGGATATCATCGTCGCCCGAAGTCACAATAGTAATTCGGGTAAAACGGGGATCTGCCGTTACTCCTGCCGTAATGCTTTCGATGTTATAACCGCGTCTGGAAAACAGACCGGCAATACGGCTCAGTACGCCGGATGTGTTGTCAACTAACAGCTGAAATACTCTCTTCTGCATGAATGATCTACCATACCTTTCGTATTTCTGCAACTGCTCTCCTTCCGGAGTAGCAACTGTATTCTTAATATAGCAAGATGCCTTTACAATGTCAATTAGTGAATTTAACATTATAATTGATGTATTTTAATCATCATTCTCGGTGCATTTTGATAATGCCAGGGTTCCGGTTCTTGCTACTTCCACAATACTGATCGTCTGAAGCATCTTGATCAGTGTATCGATTTTCTCCGGAGCATCGCAAATCTGCAGCATCATGAAGTGCTTTGACATATCTACGATCTCTGTTTTCATAATGTCACAAATTTCTATGATATCCCTACGATTATTCTTGTTATATTTAACCTTTAATAACATTAATTCCCGGGTATAACACTGTTCCTGGGATAAAGTTTTTACTTTGATGACATCCAGCTTCTTATTCAGTTGCTTTTCAATCTGCTCCAAAGTGCGTTCATCCCCGGAACTTACGATGGTCATGCAGGATACCGCATGGTCATCGGTCTCTCCCACGGCAAGACTTTCAATATTAAAACATCTTCGGGAGAACAGACCGGCCACCTTACACAGAACACCGGAACGGTTCTCTACCAGTACGGAATATATTCTTTTCATTTACATCCATCCCCCTTCGCTATTTTACCAGATCCATGGGATCGATCAGACACTCTAACAGCATCGTGTTATCTTCTGCTAAAAATGCATCCAGTACTTCATCTGCGTGCTCCATCGTATTCAGGCGCAGATAAGGGATGCCGTAGGCTGCGGATAATTTCTCCAGATCAGGGCTTCCTGACAGATCCACTACAGAATAGTGATCCTTGTAGGTATAATGCTGATATTCTCTTACCATGCCGAGATAATTGTTCTTCAATACAATGATCTTCACCGGAATATTGTGCTGTCTTATAGTAGCTAATTCCATCATGGACATCTGGAAAGAACCGTCACCGCAGACGGCAATGACCTGTTTGTCCATGGCTGCTGTCTTGGCTCCCATGGCTGCCGGAATGGAATACCCCATGGTTCCCATGCCGCCGGAGGTTAAAAATTTACCCTTTTTCACAATGTGATAACCGCAGGACCAGATCTGGTTCTGTCCCACATCCGCTACATACACACCATCCTCCTGCATTTTCTCGGAAAGTTTTGTAATAAAGGCCGCAGGATCCACATAATCGGGATTCGGAGTTCTCTTTTTCTCCATTGTGGAACGGTACTCATTTAAGGTAGTAAGCCATTCCCCATAGTCGCAGCAAAATTCTTCCTTCTGGAAATCCTGGAAAATGTGTTTGGCATCGCCGACCAATGGGATGGATGGACCGGCATTTTTACCGATCTCCGCGGGATCCACATCGATATGTACCAGTACCTTGTTCCGGGTAATAAGATCCGGTTGGCTGACCGCACGATCCGCAACTCTGGCGCCTACCATGATCAGCAGATCGGATTCGTTCATGGCACGGTTTGCGTAAGACTTACCGTTATTGCCCACCATTCCGTAATAGAGCGGATGTTCGGTAGGCATGACACCGATTCCCATCATGGTGGATACTACGGGAATGCCATGTTCTTCGGCAAAGCTGCGCAGCTCTTCTTCGGCCTCGCTAAGTAATACTCCGCCGCCGGCACAGATGATAGGGCGTTTTGCACGCTCCAGCTCCTTGATAACCTTTTTGATCTGTACGGCATGCCCCTTGACCGTAGGCTTATAAGTACGCAGATTTACCTCTTCCGGATAATGGAAGTTCTTGATAACGGCATTCTGAATATCAATGGGAATATCGATCAATACCGGACCTTTTCTTCCGGTATTTGCAATATAAAATGCCTCTTTGAATACCCGGGGAATATCATTAACATTTTTTACCAGATAACTGTATTTAACAAAAGATTCCACTGCGCCGGTGATATCCGCCTCCTGGAACACATCACTGCCCAGCAGTTCGCTGTTTACCTGACCGGTGATACAGATCAGGGGAATACTGTCCGCAAATGCCGTGGCGATGCCCGTGATGACATTCGTAGCGCCCGGTCCGGAAGTCACCGCGCACACACCGGGTCTGCCGGTCATACGTGCCACACCGCTGGCGGCATGGGCAGCATTCTGTTCCGTCCGGATCAGCACCGTCCTGATCTCGGAATCCAGAATACTGTTGAAAAAAGGACATATGGCAACACCTGGATATCCGAATACCGTGCTTACCCCCTCGGCTTCGAGACATTTAATAATCGCATCTGCTCCAATCATTTTGCTCCGCTCCTTTATGTATACTCTGACTTTTTATTACTCCATTAAACTTTTTGCTAATTTCACCGCATCCGCGGCATCCTTGGAATAGCCGTCCGCTCCGATCTCATCTGCATATTCCTGGGTGATCACGGCTCCGCCGATAATGATCTTGGCGGTGATACCTTCCTGTTTTGCTGCGGCTACGATCTCCCGCATTCTCTGCATGGTCGTGGTCATCAGTGCAGACAGGGCAATAAACTCCGCATGGTGTTCCCTCGCCGTCTCCAGAATCTTTGCCTGCGGCACGTCTTTCCCCAGATCGATCACATGGAAACCGTGATTTTTAAGCATCAGAGCCACCAGGTTCTTGCCGATATCGTGGATATCTCCTTCTACGGTAGCTATGACCACTACCGGCATCTCTTCACCGGCACTGCCCGTCTGTAACAGGGGTTCCAGTATCTCAATGGAATTCTTCATGGCTTCTGCGCTGGCAATCAACTGCGGCAGGAAGTATTTCCCCTGATCGAAGTATTCGCCTACCTGATTAATGGCGGGAAGTAATACCTGATTCAACAATTCCGCTGGCTTTTCCCCGCTTTCCAGTGCCTCCTTCGTAATCTTTACGATACCGTTGCGGTTACCCTTCAGGACAGCAGTCTTTAACTTGTCCTGCATTTCATTGATCTGCGGGCCTTTTTCGACAGCCGATTTTTCCACACTGCCTGCATTACTTGTCTGACCGTTTGCCGTCCCCTGACTTTCCAAAAGGGAGAGTTTTCTTGCCAGTTCCGCTTCTTTTTCTTCTCTGCGTTCCCTGACACCGCCGGCATACTCGATATATCGAAGTGCCGCTTCTTCTTTGTTCAGTAACAGATCCGTCGCAAGCGCACAGCTCACTAACAGTTCCTGGGACGGATTAGCAATTGCCATGGTTAGTCCTGCCTGAATTGCCAGCGTTAAGAATGCCGTATTTACAAAGCTTCGCTCCGGCATGGCAAAAGAAATATTGGACAGACCGCAGATGGTTGCAAATCCGTTTGCCTTGCAGTAGCGGATCGTTTCTAACGTCTCCAAAGCTGCTTTGGGATTAGCTCCCACGGTTGCCACCAGTCCGTCTACCACGATATCTTCCTTATGCATTCCCAGGGAAGTGGCTCTGTCATATATTTTATGAATGATTTCTTTTTTCTCATCAATATCCTTGGGCAATCCCGCATCCGACAACGGCAGCAGGATGAACATTGCCCCGTATTTTGCTACGATAGGAAGAAGCTTTTCGAATTTCTCTGTCTCCAGAGAGACGGAATTGACCAAAGCCCGTCCCGGATAATGGCGAAGGGCTGCTTCCAAAACCTCCACATAACTGGAATCCAGAGACAGCGGCAGGTTCGTCACTCCGCTTACCTCTTCCAGTGCCCGCAGCATACTGGCTTTTTCATCAATACCGCTCATACCCATATTGATGTCCAGTACCTTTGCACCGCAGGCTTCCTGCTCCTCGGCGAACTGGATTACTTTCTCGAAACTGCCTTCCTTAAGCTGTGCCTGCAATGCCTTCTTCCCGGTAGGATTGATGCGCTCTCCCACAACAAAAAAGCCATCCTCCAGTCCAAAGCTGTGGGTAATACGTTCGGAGGTCAGATACCGGATGCCCTCCGGTCGCCTGACTGCTGTAACCTTTGCCTCCGTACCAAAACGGTCATGGATCTGTCTGATAAATTCCGGGGTGGTACCGCAACAGCCGCCTAAGATCGTAGCACCGGCATTTACCAGTACTTCCATCTCTTCTGTGAATTCTTCTGCTTCCATGTTGTAGCAGGTATTGCCGTTTTCATCCAGAAAAGGAAGTCCGGCATTTGGCTTTGCGATCACGGGGATTCGGGTATGGGTTACCATATCCGAGATAATGCTCTCCATCTGGGCAGGTCCTGTGGAACAGTTGGCACCGATGGCGCTGGCACCCAGGCTCTCCAGTACAATGGCTGCGGTCTTCGCATCCGTGCCGAATAGTGTTCTTCCGTCTGCTTCAAAAGTCAGTGTGGCGATCACCGGCAGATCACAGACTTCTTTTGCAGCGATCAATGCCGCTCTGGTCTCTGCCAGACTCATCATAGTCTCTACTACCAGCAGATCCACTCCTGCATCCACCATGCTAAGGATCTGTTCCTTGTAAATATCGATCAGCTCTTCCAGTTCCATTTTGCCCATGGGTTTTAACTGTTCACCGGTCATTGTGAGATCTCCGGCTACCAGCACAGTATGTCCGGGACTGCTCGCCGCTGCCTCCCTGGAAATTGCCACCAGTTCGTGGATCATGGCGGACATATTTTTCTCCAGATGATATTCTGCCAGCTTGACGCGGTTAGCTGTAAAAGTAGGTGCATACAGAATATTGGTACCCGCCTGTACATAATCCTTCTGCAGCTTCAGCATAACATCCCTATGTTCCAGGATCCACTGCTCCGGACAAACACCGGAGGGCATTCCGGCTTTCACCAGATTCGATCCGGTGGCACCGTCCAAATATAAAATATGATCTTTACTTAATGTACTAAATTCTTCTCTTGTCATGGCTCTCTTTTCCTGTTACTTGATTCTTTTAATCATACCACACTGTCCTTTTATTCGTAAAGGGGACGTTTTAACATTATGTGGTTGCGTAAAACCGCAGAATATGATAAATTTTTAGATGGATTATATGATTTGGAGGGATAAATATCTTGAAAAACAAAATACTTGCTATTACAGCGGGACTTCTTACCGCTATGGCTCTTACCGCCTGTGGAAAGGATCCCGAGTTGACGCAGTTTCGAGAGGAGATCGATGCATTTTGTACTGAGATCTCAGACATTGACACCTCGATCAACAATGTGGATGCCGAATCCGATAATGCAGCCGATGAACTTTTGGGATACCTGGATCAGTTGGATCAGGATTTTCAGGATTTCGCCGCATTGGATTTTCCTACGGAATTTGATTATCTGGAAAGTATGGCCGATGAAGCCAGTGAATATATGACCACTGCCGTGCAGAGTTATCATGATGCTTTCAGCAACGGCGGATATAATCAGGTGACTGCCGATTATGCCAAGGAGAATTACGCCAGAGCTTACAAGCGTATTCAGATCATCATCACTTTCCTTCACGGTGAACAGCCAGAGGATGTCAATCTGACGACGGAAGAAGCCACTGAGGAAGCTTCTTCTGCTGAATAATTTCAAATCACAGGGTAAAAATACCCCCGTGCAATGCACGGGGGTATTTATTTTATTATGTTATGATATCGGGTACAAGCCCCCGACTTTGATGCTTACGGATTGCTCCGTGCTGCGCACTCTCACGTCTCCGCTCCGCTTCGGTCCGTGCTAAACATGTGCCACTGGCACATAGCACCCTCCCATCTATTCGCATATCGTGGGATTATCATCCCACTTTTATGCTCATATCGGGGCGGGTCCTAAGGTCTTTCACCCACATATGAGCAAGCTCATGTGGGCTTAGACCTTTTGACCCTGGCATCTTATTATTTTAAGATCTTGAGCTGGCCGAGCAGGGGAACTTCTTTCTCCTCTTCCTTACAAGCATAGATCAGACCCATGATCCAGCATACGAACAGGAAGATGCTCAGAATTGTGCTTACAACGCCGCCTACATAAGGAATAACGCGGATAACGCTTGCAACGATCTGCGCTAAGAAAATAACCAATGCCTGATTCAGATGGAACTTAGCTCCCTCCTTGTCACCTGCGCAAAAAGCGACGATCCAGCCGATCCAAGTGATGTACGCAACAATACCCGTAGTTTTTTTATCCATTTTTTCTCCCTCTGCACTTTGTGTGCGATAAAATATTCTGTATATGTAAAAATGCAAATACAGTCAAAGTGAAATGTGAAAGCCGAGAAGCAAAATATTTTTCAGAATAAAATTCCCGATCATGATCGCTACCGCCGCATACAGATGCCATTCATGAAAGCGCCAGCCTTTTACCCTGCTGAAATGTAATCTGGCAAGTGTCTGGCTTATCATGAATCCTCCAAAAATGATGATCGTATATATCACAAGCGGATGATACCAGGCTGATACCAGGAAATGTCCCTGAAGAAGGGCACTTAACGCTCTGGTCCCGCCACATCCGGGGCAATAGATTCCGAACAGACGATAGACGATGCAGGTATATCCTGTATTTTCCAGTATCGGTACGATAGCCTTGAGATATACTAAGCTTCCCGTCAAACCAAGTACCAGGAATATCCATCCCGTCAAATAGAGATAGTCTTCCAGGCAGCCTTTTTTAGTATGTACCATATGCACCGCTGCCGATCATTGCAACGGAAAATACTACTGCAAGAATCGTGATCAGAATTCCCAGTACGATGCCTATGATAGAGCAGATCAGTCCGCCCTTTGCCAGTCCGGTCTTACCCTGCTTGTTGGCAAATACAGCACAGATGATACCGCCGACTCCGAACAGTGCTCCTACCCAGCCGGTACAGCATCCGAGAACGATAGAGAGAATACCAAGTACCAGGCTTACAATTGCCAGTACGTTGGTCTCCTTGTTCTCAGCCTTAGGGGCTTCTACAATTGTCTGGGGCTGTACATTAGCGGTATAGTCCTGATAATTGTTAACGGGCTCTACCACGGGGGTCTCCTGTACAGGTTCTGCTGCCGGAGTTACTTCGGCTTCGGAAACCGTTTCTGCAGCCGTAGTGTCTATTGTAACATTGTTTTCATTTTCAAAGTTCTGTCCGTCCATTTTTTCCTCTTTCTGTCTTGTTCAGACTTCTTATTTTAATCCGCTAACGGATTGCCCTTGCCGTCGGTGTCGATTTTGCCGGTCAGGATCATGATACCCTCTACGAGTCCCCAGATACCTACACCCATTACAAGAAATACGCCGACAACCACACAGCTTAAAAGGATTCCTACAATGGTAAGTACCAACTGGGTAACTGCCTTACCGGTATAACCCAGATAGAAATTATGTACACCGAAGGATCCCAGGAAAATACCTAACAGTCCGGCTACCAGTTTGGATTTGGCATCCGCTGCCGGTGCCTGCTTATTGGCAACACCACAGTTCAAACACACTGTTGCATCCGGTGCTAAAGGCTTTCCACAGTTATGGCAGTAATTATTGCCCTGTCCTTTGGCTACTCCACACTTTACGCACATTACAGCTTCATCCGTCATATAAGGCTCGCCGCAATTTTTACAAAAGTACATTTGGTCTTCCTCCCTCATTTATTTTCTAGCTTTTTTCTCAGCCATTACTGTACATTATACAAGATGTTTGTATATTTTACCAGTGTTATTTTCACATTATAAGAGGTTATAACGTGCAATTTTTATAAAATCATGTGAAATCTATCTGATAAATCTTATTTATCGGAATCTCCGTGTCGTTCATGCAAATTTTCCCGACTGTTTCATTTATTTTCTGAACATGACCTTCCAGAGTCCGGTAACTGCCTCCATCTTTTTGGAAATCCGGTACAAAATAAGTGATCTTCACAGGAAGCTTTTGTGTCAAATGTTCGTGAATATAATAGAGTTGTCTGTCAATCTCCTGTTTCCTGTCCTCATCCAATTCTATAAAGCGATCCGTCAGTCTGGCGGTCTCTCTCAGAGCATTGTCGTATCCCGTAAGCGCCGCAAAGGGAGAAAACTGGGCGGCACGATTTGGCAGTGACATCCTGGGATGTGTCGCAGATACCGGATGGGGAAGATGGAGCATGTCTTTATATTTTTCGTTCATAGTAATCTCCATTCCGCAGACGATTCCTTTCGTCGGAGGAATCGCGAAGCAAATTTCAAATTTGATTCATGCCTTATGACCGCCGATCTGGCGGTTCCTGTCTATCGTGGTAGCGCCCTCCTGAAGATCGGCGGCTCTTAAAATAGCATTTTTTCCGTATTTGGATTTCACGCTAAGCATGGCTTCCAGCAGATGTTTTTCCTTTTCCAAATGTTCCTTTTCCTTCTGCATGTCCTTCTCTTTGGTGTCATCCGACAACAGTCCGCCGGAAAACAGATCCAGCTGTTCATAGACCGGCTCATCCTTCACACTGTCTGCCTCTTTTAAATGATTTGCCACCAGTGTGATCCTGCGGGCAAGTAACATGGGATCCACGATCCGTTCATATAGTTCCATGATCGTGTCTGTGATCCTGGCAGCGGATGCAGTCATAGTTCCAAGATTCCCGGTGCCATGCGCGTGTTTCGGTACACTTCTGCCGTAACGGTCCACGGTGATCTCGCCGTGATAACGATCCGCAATCCTTGGTATCTTCAAGTTATCAATGTCATACCCCACCGTCAAAACAACCTGGTCTGTCACCAGTTTCTTCTCCACCAGGTCTAGTACCAGCTGCTCTGCCATCTCCCGAACCACGATCTTCGTCTGTGTAAAATCCGTAGCACAATGCAGAACCTGCCCGGCGCTGATGCAGTTGGTCTCCGGGCGGTAGGATTTGATCAGATCCATGGTCACCGGTTCGTATCCCCAGGCATGATCGATCAGAAGTTCCGCGTTGATTCCAAACATTCCATACAGTAGATCCTCATTATAGTAATCACCCACTCCACCGATAGAGCAACGGGCGATATCTCCCATGGTAAACATTCCGGCGGCTTCCAGCTTTTTACGGTATCCTGTGCCCACCCGCCAGAAGTCCGTCAACGGCTTATGGTCCCACAGCAGTTCCCGATAACTGATCTCATCCAGCTTTGCGATCCGTACGCCATTTGCATCCGGTTCTATGTGCTTGGCAACAATATCCATTGCCACCTTACACAGATACAGATTTGTTCCGATCCCCGCCGTGACGGTCAGTCCCTTTTTCTTAAGGATTTCTGTGGCAATCGTGGTTGCCAGTTCTTCCGCCGTCATTTTGTAGATCTTCAGGTACTGCGTTACATCCAGGAATACTTCATCAATGGAATAGACATGTATATCCTCCGGTGCAAAATACTTCAGGTAAATATCATAGATCTGCGTACTGTACTCCAGATATCTCGCCATCCGGGGTGTTGCCGTGACAAAATCCACTTCCAGTTCCGGATGTTCCTGTAATTCATCCGCAAAAGTGCTTTTTCCCAAAAAACTGCCTCCGGGTGCCCGCACTTTCCGTAGGGCATTCACTTCCCTTATCTTGGAGATCACCTCGAACAGTCTGGCTCTTCCGGGGATTCCGTAGGCTTTTAGGGAGGGAGATACTGCCAGGCAGATGGTCTTTTGCGTCCTGGAGGCATCTGCCACCACCAGGTTCGTATTCAGAGGATCCAGACCTCTGTCCACACACTCCACGGAGGCATAAAAGGACTTCAGATCCATAGCGATATACGTATGTGATGATGTTTCCATAAATGCCTCCTTTCTGTGCAGCGGTTACTCATCGCCGTTCGCCAATTATGCAAGCATATCGGCTCCCTTGCGCTTATTACATCATAAAACTCACGAATTCGTGCTATCGCACTCTACATCCTGCTTCGCAGGATATTCGTTCTGTGACTCATTGATATTATACTAGAATATACGTTCGATTGCAAAGTGATTTTTATGGAAAAAAAGACTCCCGAAAAATCGGGAGTCTCAGAATTCTGAAAATCAGATTTAGTTAGAACTTGCCAGCCTTAGCAGCTTCCTCAATAGATACTGCAACAGCTACGGTAGCGCCTACCATAGGGTTATTACCCATACCGATCAGACCCATCATCTCAACGTGTGCAGGTACGGAGGAAGAACCAGCGAACTGCGCATCAGAGTGCATACGGCCCAGAGTATCAGTGAAACCATAAGAAGCGGGGCCAGCAGCCATGTTATCGGGATGCAGAGTACGTCCGGTACCGCCGCCGGATGCAACGGAGAAGTACTTCTTGCCAGCTTCGAGTCTCTCCTTCTTGTAAGTACCGGCTACGGGATGCTGGAATCTGGTAGGGTTGGTAGAGTTACCGGTGATGGATACGTCTACGTTCTCCTTCCACATGATAGCAACACCTTCGGGAACGCTGTTAGCGCCGTAGCAGTTAACCTTAGCACGAAGTCCCTCGGAGTAAGCAATTCTCTCTACCTCGGTAACGGTGTTGGTGTAAGGATCATAAGAGGTCTCTACGAAAGTAAATCCGTTGATACGGGAAATGATCTTTGCAGCATCCTTACCAAGACCATTCAGGATAACACGTAAAGGTTTCTGACGAACTTTGTTAGCCTTCTCTGCGATACCAATCGCGCCCTCTGCTGCTGCGAAGGACTCATGTCCAGCCAGGAAACAGAAACAATCGGTATCCTCTTCCAGTAACATCTTGCCCAGGTTACCATGACCAAGACCTACCTTACGGGTATCAGCAACGGAACCGGGAATACAGAATGACTGTAAGCCTTCACCGATAGCTGCTGCTGCTTCAGATGCCTTTCTGCAGCCCTTTTTGATTGCGATTGCAGCGCCTACGGTGTAAGCCCAGCAAGCATTTTCAAAACAGATGGGCTGGATCTTCTTAACCTGATCGTATACATCCAGACCTGCATCTTTTGTGATCTTCTCTGCTTCTTCGATAGAGGAGATACCATAGCTGTTCAGCACAGCGTTGATCTTATCAATACGTCTTTCATATGATTCAAATAAAGCCATTTTTTCTGTCCTCCTATATCTTATTGTTTTCTGGGATCGATGATCTTAACTGCATCATCTACACGACCATACTGGCCCTTAGCCTTTTCCCATGCAGTGTTGGCATCATCACCCTTCTTGATGAAGTCGGTCATCTTGCCGAGGTTAACGAACTGGTAACCGATGATCTGATCATCCTTGTCCAGAGCGATACCGGTTACATAACCTTCTGCCATCTCCAGATAACGGGGACCCTTCTTCAGAGTACCGTACATAGTACCAACCTGGCTTCTTAAGCCCTTACCGAGATCTTCCAGACCTGCACCGACAGGCAGACCCTCCTCAGAGAATGCGCTCTGGGTACGACCGTATACGATCTGTAAGAACAGCTCTCTCATAGCGGTATTGATTGCATCACATACAAGGTCAGTATTTAAAGCTTCCATAACGGTCAGACCGGGCAGAATCTCAGCAGCCATAGCTGCGGAGTGGGTCATACCGGAACATCCAACGGTCTCAACCAGAGCCTCCTGGATGATGCCTTCCTTAACGTTCAGGGTCAGCTTACATGCACCCTGCTGAGGTGCACACCAGCCCACACCGTGAGTCAGACCGGAAATATCCTTAACTTCTTTTGCCTGCACCCATTTTGCCTCTTCGGGAATGGGAGCACAACCATGATGTACGCCCTGTGCAACGGGACACATTTCTTCAACTTCTTTTGAATAAATCATGTGAAATCTCCTTTCAATATGTACTTATAATACTATTGATAAAATAATATCATAATGGTCGTGTTCATTCTCTCATATTTCCCTAAAAAAATCTAGTGGGTTTTGACATTTTTTTCATTAGTTCCTATGAAAAAACACAATATTCTTACGCCGCGGCATTTACCAGCTCTTGATAAAGGTATCAATGTAGTTATCGAGACATTTCTTGATGACTTCGATAGCTTCTTCTCTGTTACCCTTTTCATTGACTGCGGTGGTCTTGTTCTCAAGTGCCTTATATACTGTGAAGAAATGTTCCATCTCGTCCACCACATGACTGGGCAGTTCGGAAATATCATGGTAGCAGTTATAATTGGGATCATTGAAAGGAACCGCAATGATCTTCTCATCGTTTTTGCCGTTGTCAAGCATGGAGATCACACCGATAGGATACGCTCTTACCAGGGTCATGGGCTGTACCGGCTCGGAACATAATAACAGTACATCCAGGGGGTCACCGTCATCGCCGTAGGTTCTGGGAATAAATCCGTAGTTAGCGGGATAATGGGTAGACGTATGCAGGATACGGTCCAGGATCAGAAGACCGGTCTCCTTGTCCAGTTCATACTTGTTCTTACTGCCCTTGGAGATCTCAATGACACAGACAAAATCTGTGGGGGTGACTCTCTGGGTGCTCATGGTGTGCCAAATGCTTCCGTTTACTTCTTTCATAATCTCTCTCCTCTACTCTTATAGTTATTTCCGGTCAAAACATCCGGAGAATACGCAAGTCATTATCCGCGGATCTGACCGTTTCCGTGGATCTTGTATTTATAGGAGGTCAGCTCCTTCAGGCCCATAGGTCCTCTTGCGTGTAGTTTCTGTGTACTGATACCGATCTCGGCACCAAATCCAAATTCAAATCCATCCGTAAAACGTGTGGATGCATTGACATAGACACAGGCCGCATCCACTTCGTTTAAGAACTTTTCCGCCGTCTGCGCATTTTCTGTCACGATACATTCGGAATGCTTCGTATTATAGCGGTTAATATGAGCGATCGCCTCGTCCACACTGTCGACCGTTTTAATGGATAAAATATAGTCCAGATACTCGGTGCCGTAATCTTCTTCCGTTGCCGGAATACAGTCAGACAGGATTTCACACGTACTTTCGTCTCCCCGCAGTTCCACATTTTTTGTTTTCAGGGTCTCCGCCATTTTGGGAAGGAAGCTGTCACGGATCGCCCGATGTACCACCAGAGACTCACAGGCATTGCAGACACCGATCCGCTGGGTCTTGGCATTCATCAGAATTTTTACTGCCATATCCACATCTGCGTCCTGATCTACGTAGACGTGGCAATTACCGGTTCCGGTCTCGATCACGGGAATGGTGCTGTTCTCCACCACGCTGCGGATCAGTTCCGCACCGCCTCTGGGAATCAGTACATCCACATATTCCTTCATTTTCATAAACTGCGCGGTAACCGCGCGATCCGTATTTTCAATCAACTGCACCGCAGTCCGGGGCATTCCGCAGGCTTCCAGTGTATCCTGTAATATGTTAACGATTGCAATATTGGAATGAATGGCATCACTGCCACCCTTTAAGATCACAGCGTTACCGGTTTTAAAGCATAAACCAAAGGCATCCGCGGTGACATTTGGGCGTGCCTCATAGATAATACCGATAACACCTAACGGAACTCTGACCTTGTCGATCTTTAGTCCGTTGGGACGCTCGAAATGCTCCATGGTCTCACCGATGCAGTCCGGGAGCACTGCAATCTGCATAAGCCCCTCCGCAATCTGCGAGATTCTGTCAGCGGTAAGCTTTAAACGATCTAACAGTCCCGGATTCATTCCGTTTTTTCTGCCGTTTTCCAGATCCACTGCATTTGCGGACAGGATTTCTTCCTGTCTGTCACACAAATTGTTTGCCGCAGTCTGCAATGCTTTATTTTTCTCTTCGGTTGTCAACTTCTGCAATATATATTTTGCATCGCAGGCATTTTTCCCCAGTTCTAAAAGCTCAGCCATTTTTCTTCGCCTTTCTAAAACATTTGTTTATACCAAAATCACCTGATAAGGCTTTATATCCGTCTCTTCCACCGGCACCTCTTTTGCCTGCTGACACCGAAATCCCACAGCGATGCTGCGCAGTCTTAAGGCTTCTTTGTCTGCCAGATACCGGTCATAAAATCCACCGCCGTACCCTAAGCGATTACCCAAGGGATCAAATACACTTCCCGGCATAAGAAAAAGGCTTCCTGCCGCATTTTCCGGAGTGAACACATAGCTTTCCGTATTTCCCTCCGGTTCCCGGATTCCCTTATAGCCTTCCTTCAGTTCCGTAAGCGACCGGATTCGGTAAAATTGCATTTCCCGTCCTTCCACCTTAGGTACATAAACCTCTTTTCCATCCTGCAGGGCATTTTCTAAAATCTCCGTGGTACAGATCTCACTTCCGTAGCTTACAAAACTAAGGATCCTGTTGGAGAGATAATACCACTGATGCCCCAGGATCCGTTCGGTAATGAGCAACTTTCCCCTCTCCCGTTCGACTTCTGTCAGGGCATCCCTGCGGGATAATATTTCCTTGCGAAGTAACTTTTTCTCTTCTCTGATCATTTTTCTTTATTTTTTGTTCTTTTTATAAGAAGGCTTTAATTTTTCAACAGATCCGTCCGGTCTGACGATCTCTATGTTGTCTAACTGTGCTTTCATGTTACGTTTGATACTGTCTACATATTCCTGTCGCAATATGGACTGTTCCAGCTTTTCCTCGTCTGTCAGTCCTTCGTTTTGTGATTTATGATAAAGCTCATTAATGCGCTTTATTCTCTCATCCATATTCATAGTAATCTCCATTCCGCAGACGTCACAAATAGTCGTGTGACTCTTCATCATTAATTTCTATGTAGATTTTCGACAAAGCCCGGCAGGTCAAAAGCTTCATCCCTGTGTGCCACGAACAGGGTACCTTCGTTCTCCCCTTCTAACAGCCGGTGCAGCACGCCGATGTCTCTGCTGTTGGCAATGATCATATCCACATCGGAGCTGGTGGCGATCTTCGCAGCGATCATTTTGGTATTCATGCCTCCGGTACCTACATTGCTGCCGGTGGTAGCCTTGCCCATATTCATGAATTCATCCGTAAGTTCATCCACCTGTTCGATAAATTCCGCCTCCGGGTTCTGTCTGGGATCATCGGTGTAGAGACCGTCGATATCCGACAGAAGGATCAGAAGATCCGCATCGATCAGCGCCGCCACAATAGCGGACAGGGTATCGTTATCACCGATCTCGATCTCGTAGGTTGCTACGGTATCATTTTCATTGACGACCGGGATCGCACCCATTTTCAACAGCTGGGTAAAGGTATTGTGGGCATTGTAACGGTTCAGATTGTCCACGATGGTATTTTTTGTCATCAAAATCTGTGCTGCCACATGATTGTACTCCGCAAACAGCTTCTGATAAGCCATCATCAGTCTCGCCTGGCCGATGGAGGAGCATGCCTGCTTCACTGCCATAGCTTCTGCCTGGGTCTTTCCTTCTATTGTTTTTAAATTTACAGCTTTTTTACCAACTGCGATGGCACCGGAAGTCACCAGTACGACTTCCTTCCCCTGATTACTGATATCACAGAGTTCTCTGACTAACTTCTCCAGACGGATGTAATCCAGATCTCCTGTCTCAGCATGCTGTAAAGAAGAAGAACCGATCTTAATAACGATTCTTTTCTTGTTCTTAATCTGTTCCCTTATGTTATTCACGTTGATTGCCTTTCTGCATACAAACTATGGATTATCTGCATAATATACTATTTTGCTCCGTACGTCAACGCTGTAACGGAGCAAACTGTGATGCAATCTGTTCCGCCACACGAATGCCGTCCATTGCTGCAGAGGTGATTCCTCCGGCATATCCGGCGCCTTCCCCACAAGGGTAACACCCACGGATCCCGGACTGTAAATTTTCATCGCGCTCAATCCGCACCGGGGAAGAAGTCCGGCTCTCCACTCCCGTGAGGATCACTGTCTGGGATGCAAAACCGTGGATCTGCCTATCAAAGCTGTCCATTCCTTCCACGAAGGCCTGGTTACACTCCCCGGGAAGGATCCCCGTAAGATCCGCCCATGCAAACTCTCCCTTGCACTGCGGTTCCAAATTGTCCCACAGACCATCCTTAGGTCCGTTCTGTATCTTACAGGGTTCTCCGGTGACCTTTTCCCTGAAGTCTCCGTACCTTTGAACCGGAAGTTTTCCGTCACACAGTTCGTAGGCTCTCTGCTCCAGTCTTCGCTGGAATTCAATTCCCGCTAACGGGTGATCGGAGCCGTAATCTGCGGGAGTCACCGCAACAATAATGGCACTGTTTGCATTTTTTCCGTCACGGCCACTGTAACTCATACCGTTGACCGCAAGCCTCCCGGGTTCCGAGGATGCATTGACCACATAGCCTCCGGGACACATACAGAAAGAGTAAACACCTCTGCCACAACTTGTCTTTGCCGTTAGTTTATAGGCAGCAGCCCCCAGCTCTTTCACATGTTCTGCGCCATACTGGCTTCTATTGATCAGGTTCTGTGGATGCTCCACGCGGAATCCAACTGCAAAAGGTTTCGACGCCATGGGGAAATTTTTCTCATATAACATGGCAAAAGTATCTCTGGCACTGTGTCCCGGAGCCAGTACCACCTGCTCACAGGGAATCTCTTCCCTGCCGTTTACGATGACTCCGGTGACCTGCCCGTTCTGCGTTTTAATCTCTGTCACCTGACTCTTAAAACGAACCTCACCACCCAGACGCAGGATCTCTTCCCGCATGCTTTTTATGACTCTGCTTAAGACATCCGTACCGATATGGGGCTTTGCCTGGTAAACGATCGCAGGATCGGCACCATGACGAACAAAGGTTTTCAGCACTTCCGTATTTCTGCCGTATTTATCCTTTACCAGTGTATTTAATTTACCATCGGAAAAAGTTCCGGCGCCGCCTTCCCCGAACTGTACATTGGAATCCGGTTTTAACCTTCCCGTCTGCCAGAACGCTTCCACATCTGCCTGTCTGGTATCCACGTCTTCGCCGCGCTCTAAGATCACCGGTGCATATCCGTGCTGTGCCAGGTAATAGGCACAAAATAATCCCGCCGGTCCCATACCGATGATCACAGTAGGATGTTTCTGCGGCTGTGTGCCGCCATCCGGGAAATGATACTCTGTCTTTTCTACAAGCGCTACATTTGCCTTTCCCAGTCTGCGAACCGCATCCTTATATACTTTTTGCTCTCTTTTCACCGTCACATTTACGCTATAACTGTAGAAAAGCTCCGGTTTTTTTCTGGCATCCAGTGATTGCCTTACGATCTCAATTTCAAGGATCTCCGCCTCCGGGATCCGTAAACTCTGTGCAATCTTATTCATAAGCTGCGCTTCGGTATGATTCACCGGAAGCTTCAGCTGGTTTAGTCTGATCATAATCATTTTACTCCTGTTATTGTGCTGCGTGATATCCTGCCAGATATCCGCTGCTCCATGCCCATTGGAGATTGTAACCTCCGCATCTGCCGTCCACATCCAGGATCTCTCCTGCAAAATAGACGCCGGCACAGTGTTTGGATTCCATCGTCTCTTTTACTTCCGTTACCGGAACCCCACCTGCAGACACCTGTGCATTCTCGTAGGGATTACTCTCCGTAATATGCAGTCTGAAGTTCCTGCAAAGTCCATAGAAATTGCGGATCTTCTCCTCCGGGATCTCCCGCATGGGCGTTGCCAGACGGATCCCCGCCAGCTTTAGCAGTGTCGAAGTCAGCTTTTTATGTACTATACCGGTAAAAAATTCCTCCGCTGTCCGGTCTCCCAAAAGCAGCTTACGGTTCTCCTGTAATTTACGATATTCTTCTTTTGACAATTCCGGCAGAAAATCAATCTGTGCCACACATTCTCTGCGTTCTCTGAGCCGGTAGTTCACACTGCTGCTTAACTGGAATACCGGAATGCCGGAGATACCGTAATCCGTCAACTGCAATTCTCCACGCTCTCTGCTGATTTCCTCTCCGTCACACAGGAAACGGATCTCGCTGTCCGTCCGGACCCCGGCGATACCTTTTAGCAGATCCGTTTCCTGACAACGCAGCTGCACCAGTGCCGGAACCGTAAGTGTGCAGGTATGTCCCAGCTTCTTCGCAAGCTTAAATCCACTGCCATCCGATCCGGTGGCAGGAGCTGCTTTACCTCCGCAGGTCAGAATCACCGCATCCAACATCCACTCTTTTTCCCCGTCACTGACAAGCAGCTTCCCGGAATCCATCCGTTCTACTTTTGTAATCTTACACGAAAATACAATCTCCACGCCGAGCGCCTGTAATTCATACCGCAGTACATCCAATACAGCAGCAGCCTGTTCGCAGACCGGATAGAGATATCCGTTTTTTTCTTTTACCATCAGCCCGATGCTTTGGAAGAAGCGGATCGTATCTTCTGTGTCAAACCGTTCCAGTGCCTTTCCGATCCACTGCAGATCAGTGCCGTGATAACATTCCACAGAAAGTGCCCGGTTGCCCAGATTGCACTTTCCGTTTCCTGTCTGTAATATCTTCTTCCCTACACGGTCATTGCGCTCGAAGATCGTCACCTTAGCGCCTTCTCTTGCCGCAGTTATCGCTGCCATCATACCGGCAGCTCCGCCGCCGATCACACCTATCTGTTTCTTCATCTGTTTTTTCACCTTTATTTAAGAGGAATAAGTCTCCAAAAAATCATACAATGTCTCTTCATCCGGGACAAACAGCATGTCCATGATCTGCAGTTGCAAAGTCTCCGGCAGATCCTCCAGTGCAATTCCCGTATTGATATATACCGTGGTCCGGTCCTCTAAATATACCACCACTTCATGATCCGTCACCGCCAGATAAAAGCTTTCACTGGGCTGCACATACCGGTAATCCATGCGGACCACCACTCTATCCCTGGAAAAGGACAATACCTCCAGCCCCACAAATCCCCGTTCAATCTCCGAAAGTGGCGGATGTTCGGCATACAGATCCATGGTCTCCAAAAAGTTCTCCCGATCCATACCGATATATTTGTGCGGAATCTTCCAGGAGGTCTCAACGCTAGTCCCCCGGAGAATATCGGTCTCTTCCAGCACATATTCCGTATCCGCACACAGTGTCTCCCCGGAAGAAGCCACAGCCACACTCGTTGGTGGCAAATTACCCTCTTCGTCTGTCACTGTCTCATCTACAACATACGGTGGCTTAGCTGTATCATTCATATCATACCAAAGACCCGGATAGAAAAAATGGATTCCCCAGACGCCGAGATATATTCCCAGTCCCAGGAAAAAGACCGGAACCACAAAAAAGTAACTGATACGTTTTACAAATTTCATACTGCCTCACATCCCTGGTGTCAATGTTTCATTCTTTGTATCAGTATCAGTTATTTTTTGGAAAATATACATCCTGCCAACCCGCTTTGGGAAAGTCTTAAATCAGCCGGAGTATTTTCCCAAGCTTACGCATCAGCCGGCCGCAGGGAATATAGGAAAAATCGGATCCCTTAAAGCATCGTAACATAATAAGCAAAAACCAGTACAGCAAAAGCGTAATCACCAGTTCCAAGAGTACCGTCACCACTGCTCCCAAACGGGGAAGCATAATCTTCTCCAACCCGAACGCCAGCAGACCGCAGGCAAGACTACATCCGACGGGAATTGCCAGACTCCTAAGGGCGTCCGGCCAGGTCTTCATCTGCAGACAGACAATCACACATAAGAACACGGCACCGCATGCCATACTTATGACACTGCCCAGCACAATACTTAAGCTTCCGGCATTTTCCAAATTTAAAAGCACTGTTTCCGCTATCACAAAAACAATATCCATAATGCCGTATCCTGCAAGGACAAGATAACCCTTTCCTGTCATCTTAAGGATTTCCGAGCAATACAGGAGCAAAAGCAGCCACAAAATAATTGAGGAGCCTTTGGCGAACATATCCGCAAGCTGTGTGGAAACGGCGTTATCCAGGGTCTGGGCAATCGGTAATGCCAACACAGCAGTCACTATGGTAAAAAACATTCCATGAAGGAAAACACCCTGCATACCTGCCTGAAACACGGATTTTGCAAACCGGTCTTCTTTTTTCTTAAGATGAGCGCAGGTCCTGGCAATACAAGACAGCATTCCCGCATACAATATCAACGTGGGGAAAAGCAGCGTCACCAGATATCTTCCGGCAAACACTCCGTATTGTTCTGCTGATGCATAAATATCCTGCGACTGTCTCTGAAACAGAATGAGTCCCAGCCATAACGGCAGCAGGAAAAGAAGCTGTCTTAAAATATCTCCGCCGATTCCGGGAAACAGAGATCCGATCTGCCCCGCAAAGCTGTCGGTTCCCTTCATCCCGTTCTCATTCTCTCTTCTTCCCGACATGCTGCCCCGGTAGATCACGAATAAAAACAGCGTCACTAAAAGCTCCGAGATCAGAATACCCAAAGCCACCCCCATGGCTCCGTACATTGCCGTGAAATCATCCCTTTTCAGAAGAAGACTTACTTTTTCTCCGTAATTGCCGAAGATTCCCAAGAATAAAAGACCAAGTCCCAGATAAAATACCTGACGAAGCACACAAGACACAGCGGAGGGCATCTCCGATCCTTCCCCCTGAAAACATCCGAGAAACACGGATTGAATGCATCTGAAAAATAACGCAGGGCAAAGAATCCATAAGATCATTCTGCCGTAGGGGATGCGAAATACCTTTTCCAATACCGTATATCCAGCAGCTGCACAAAATAACGCCGCTAAAAGTCCGGCAGCCATCTGGAACAGCATCATATTTCTACGCATTTTCGATACATTTTTATATTGTCCTTTGGCACTTCTTCCGCGAAGAAGCTTCCCCATCCGGTCAGGAATGTTCTTCCCCGTAAGGATCCAGAAAAATGCAAACACCAACAAAGCCGCCGTAAGATAAGCCAGCCCGTTATTGCCAAGTTTCCTTCCGAATATCCAGACATTGATCACCGCCAGAGCATCTGCGAAAAATTGTATCTGTTTTCTTTTTACCTCTACCTGATTCATTTCGGTTACCTATACGTGTATTACACGCCCTTTTTAATCTCTTGTAATTCCAAGGGATGAAAGAACCTGCTCCTGCTTAGCCTCCATTACCTTTGCTTCGTCTTCTTCCATATGGTCGTATCCGCACAGATGCAGCATACTGTGGGCTACCAGGAACGCAAATTCTCTTTTTCTGCTGTGTCCGTAGCTCTCTGCCTGCTCCTTTACGCGATCCACGGAGATAATAATATCTCCCAGAATCAGTTCTCCCGTATCCGGATCAAAATAATCTGCCTCTCTGTCTTCGGAGATCTCAAAATCACCGGGTCGGTCAAAGTCCAGATTCGGGAAAGACAGCACATCCGTCTCCCTGTCAATGTTACGGTATTCCTTATTGTATGCGTGAATGCCGTCGTTATCGGTGAGCAGAACATTTAATTGTACCTCATAAGGGCAGCCTTCCATATCCAGTACAGCACATGCTACCTTTTCTACCGTATCCTCCACAGGGAACGCCTCTGTCCCTTCGGAAAAGCTCTCCCCGGTTTCATTTTCAACGTAAAAAGTCATAATACAGTTTCTCCTCCTTAAATATCTTCTGCATCCGTTTCCAGTCATGCAGCGTCATATCGCATTCACTGACGATTTCTTTCTGCCAGATGCGTTCAAATATCTTATCAATGACCTGGTCATAATCCGGCTTCTTGTCAGGCTCCTTTTGAAGCAGCAACAAAACCGCACTGACAATCGCATCGGAACAATACAATACCACTGTCTCTTTGTGGTGATATTTTTTGTTCGTTGTGTATTCTTCCAGAATCGTCCGAGCCCCTTTCGGGAATTCCACGCCTTCCTTTGTCATCTGATCCCAGCACTTTTTATGGTATAGCCCCGCACACTTCAGTGCCTCCTTGTCCATTCCCAGTTTGACGGCAATACGCTCGCAGAAATACGCCGTATGTATACAGAGAAAATACTCTGCACGATCCGTTTTCCGGTACTGGGAAAGCGTCTGATTCTCCGTGTCATTCAGATCCAGATACCGCACCCTGTCCTTGTAGACCACCATTCCCGAGAAGATTTTCAGTATTCCCAAAAGCAGGATTCCCGAGATGATCAGATTCGCCGCCGGTACCAGGAATTGTTCCAGCGTAAGATGTTCATTGGTCAGCAATACAATATTGGCCGTTTCACACAAAAGCAGACACAACAGGGATAAAAATAAGGGTATCGCAATGGAAAATTCCTCTTCCAGATGCTGAAACAGACAGGCTGCGAAAATACCGCTGATAAAATACAAAAAGAAAATGCCGGCAGACTGTCCTTCAAACGCAGCAATCATTAAAAACACTGAGGAAAACAGAATTCCCACAGGGAGATTGCCAAATAACGATAATACTACAAACACCGCAGGGAACGGCCATCCTCCCGCCGGCAAAAAAACGCATGCCAGAGAAAACAAAAGGCAGCACCAGACCACGATCCAAAACCGGATCGGATGATCTGCATTATCATAATCCAAATGATCGTCCAGGGTCTCCCTTCGAAGGAAAAAACCTGCCACAGCAAATCCCAGCGCTGTCATCACCGCATCCCGCAATGCATTTTCCGCCGATAATTGTCTAGCAATAATCCCCAGCCCGTAAACCCCGGCACTTCCCGCCAAAACTGTCAGAAGTTCCGGCAGCAGAAATACCAAAAGACCGTTTTTGTTTTCCGTTTTCATACTTATCTTTTTCCCTTGTCCGTATGCTTTAACTTAGGGCTTCTTTTGCTCCCGGCTTCATAATCATCGTATGCTTTTACGATCTTCTGTACCAGCGGATGTCGAACCACATCCTTATTGGTCAGATTACAGAAAGCAATGTCGTCAATATTTTTAAGGACTCTCGTCGCCACATCCAGACCGGACTTTGCTCCCACGGGAAGATCCTTCTGGGAAGAGTCACCGGTTACGATCACCTTGGAGCCAAACCCGATACGGGTCAGGAACATTTTCATCTGCGCCGGGGTGGTATTCTGCGCTTCATCCAGGATAATATAGGCATTGTCCAGAGTACGGCCTCTCATATAAGCAAGAGGTGCCACTTCTATCAGACCTTTTTCCATATTTTTGGCAAAGCTCTCAGCACCCATGATCTGGTACAGCGCGTCATATAGCGGACGCAGGTACGGGTCTACCTTACTCTGCAGGTCTCCGGGCAAAAATCCTAACTTTTCACCGGCTTCAATGGCAGGTCTGGTCAGTATGATACGGCTGACCTCGTTATTTTTAAATGCTGTGATTGCCATTGCCATGGCCAGGTAAGTCTTACCGGTACCGGCAGGTCCCAGTCCGAATACGATCATATTCTTGCGGATGGCATCCACATAAGCTTTCTGTCCCAGAGTCTTTGGCTTGATCGGTTTGCCGCTGATGGTATGACAGATGCAGTCCGCATCCATTTCCATCAGTTTATCTTCCTGATCCTCTTTTCCCATTTCAATGGCATAATCCACACTCTGTTCTTCGATCTCATTGCCATGATCCGACAGGGCAGTCAACTGTTTCAATACCCGGGATGCCTTCGAAGCATTCTCTTCCTCTCCGGTGATCACAACGCTGCCGTTACGGTCCACGATAGTCACCTGAAAATCCTGTTCCAGCTTCTTGATATAGGCATCCTGCATGCCGAATATCTTACGCATCTGTTCCGTATCCATCTCAAAACTGATTGCTGTCACACCCATTTATGCCTTATTCCTCATTTCCATCAGTATCTTCCGTACGCAGATCTTCGACCATCTCCGGCACGGAATCTGTAAGCACTCCCGCCGCCTCGCGTAATGTCAATTCTCCGTGAGCAGTCCATCCGGCGCACTTTGTTTCTATTTTAACATCTTTCGAGATTATTTGTACCCCTTTTTCATCTAAACTTTCGAGAAAGTCCAATATTTTTTTCTGTAAAACAGTTTTTGCTTCCTGTGTCGTATAGGAATATTCTGTTTTTTGATACTCTCTATAAGTGATCCTACACAGTGTGCAGGGAATATGCAGATATTCCAGTACTTTTACCGGACAGGTGTCAAGGATGCTGTCGTATTGCAGATACCCGGGCTCCGCCTTCGGTCTCCACTCTATGTCGCCGAAGCGAATAAAATAATACTTTGTTTCCCTCCCTGTGTACTGTTTTTGGATATAATCCGCCGGCAGATATACCTCGAAAGTACCGGTGTGTTCCATCCGGATATCTGCGTCCGATACTACCGGCCGGTATTCCCTTACGGTGCCATCCTCCGCATATATGGGGATCCTGCCTTCCACCAGAATGTCCCCCTTTGCTACTTTGCTGCCGGTGGTTACTTTGGGCACACCGCTTCGAACGATCATCTCCGTGATCACACCGTCGTATTGTGCCACCAGATCCCTGCCTATCTTAGGATCTGCAGCAGTTTCTTCCGGAACCGGCATATCATTTTCCTTCAGTTCAATAAAAAGACGTACTCCGTCCAGTCGTCCGGAGGTCCAGGTGACCTGTGGAAAATTGCGGCGGATCTGTTTTTCCAATTCTCCGATGTCCAGATTGCTTTTCCGCATTCCGGTATGTACGCCTTCCTGCTCCAGAAATTTTAAAAAAACATCCTCCGTCACCTGTAAATTTCCGGAGACCCGGATATCCCATATGAAAAAAGAAGATAGAATCCAAAACGCTGCTGTCAGAAAAAAGCCTGCAAAAAATACCTTTCTTTTAAGCATTCCGGGCACTAAAAAAGGTAGTCCACATCTTTCCGATATGACTACCCTTACTTTTGTTTTTCTGGCGATGGGACGCAGCTGATAAAAAGCTTTCAGACTGACACACATCGTATAAATATCATCCTGCTTATCAATGTTCCACAGTAATACACCCTTATTACTGCACAGATTGATAAACCGCTGCGGTGCAAATCCCCATACACGAATTTTCACATATCCCTGCAGACGTTTGATCCATTCCGTCATTTCCAGACGACCTCCGTTTACCAGTAATGATCTATAAATAGCGTAGCGTACTGATATTTCCGCTGATCTTCATATCTTCATTGGTATAATAGTCGATGGAAAGCCGGCTTCCCTCCAGGCACACCTGACAGGTCTTCGCCTGCAACAGGATCCGTTCACCGGTATACTCCAAAATCCCTCTGTAATTCTCGATCCAGACTTCACAGTTGCCGGTAAGTGTCACGCGCAGCGCTCCCATACAGACATCCTTGGGAAGCTGCAGGGAATTGATCCATTTTTCTTTTTGCTGTTGTGCTCTTCTCATTTTCATATAAAACTATATGACGAAGAGCACCAAAATATGTTACTGCAAAATCCCCTTGATCAGAGGCTCCTTTTTAGGACAGCTGTCGGTAATGCAGTAAGCATTTAAGAATTTCTCCTTTGCCGCTTCCAGACGTTGTTCGTCATTGGCATGAAGATACCCGAGAACCTCGCCTTTTTTCACAGCATCTCCCTTTTTCTTCTCTAATACGATACCTACTGACAGGTCGATCGTACTTTCCTTGGTCTCTCTTCCTCCGCCCAACAGCAGGGAACAGATGCCAATGTCCTCGCAGGCGATTCTTCCCACGAAACCGTCTCTGTCCGCACAGACAGGCACTACCATCGATGCCTTAGGAAGGAGTTCGGGGTTCGTTACTGCCAACGGGTCACCCCCCTGGGCTTCCACGAACTGTTCCAATTTCCGTAAGGCACTGCCGTCTTCGATGACTTTAGTAAGCATTCCTCTTGCCTCTTCGGCATTCTCCACCTTGCCACCGGCAAGCAGCATCTGACTGCCCAGTACCATGCAGAGTTCTCTAAAATCCTCCGGTCCTTCTCCCCGCAGGGTTGCAATGGCTTCTTTTACTTCCAGAGCGTTTCCCACAGCACGCCCCAGCGGCTGATCCATATCCGAGACTACGGCAATGGTTTGTCTGCCTGCATTTTTACCGATCTTGACCATTTCTTCCGCCAGGGCAAATGCATCATCCTGACTCTTCATAAAAGCACCGCTGCCGGTCTTGACATCCAGCACAATGGCATCCGCACCGGCTGCCAGCTTCTTGCTCATGATGGAGCTGGCAATCAGGGACATATTGTCCACGGTGGCCGTCACATCCCGCAGGGCATACAGCTTTTTATCTGCCGGCGCCAGATCTTTCGTCTGTCCCATAATGGCGATCCCGATCTTATTGACATTTTCAATAAAGCGGTCTGCGGTAAGTGCTGTGGTAAATCCGGGGAAGCTCTCTAACTTGTCAATGGTTCCTCCGGTGTGGCCCAGTCCTCTGCCGCTCATTTTGGCCACCGGGATTTCGCAGGCAGCCACCATGGGAGTCAGTGCCAGAGAAGTCTTGTCACCCACGCCGCCGGTACTGTGTTTGTCTACCTTACAGCCGTGGATTTTGGACAGATCCAGCATCTCCCCGCTATGTGCCATGGCCATGGTAAGTTCGTAAGTCTCCCGCTCCGTCATCTTCTGAAAATAAATTGCCATCATCAGAGCAGACACCTGATAATCCGGTATCTCTCCCTTCGTGTAGCCTTCAATAAAAAAGCGGATCTCTTCTTTGGATAGCTCTCCACCGTTTCTCTTTTTCATGATGATGTCATACATTCTCATAGGCTTCCTCCTGTCTACAGCAACATTACCACCAACTCTTATACACCGACTTTTTTACAGATATCACTGATGCAGCATTTCTCGCAATAGGGATGGGTTCTGGCAGTACATACCTCTCTTCCGTGATATACCAGTCTGTGGCAGAAATCACTGCCTTCCTTGGGCGGAATGATCTTCCACAGTTCCTTTTCCACCTTGGCAGGCTCCTTGATACCGTCTACCAGTCCCATACGGTTCACCAGGCGGATGCAATGGGTGTCTGTCACAATGGCAGGCTTACCGAAGACATCCCCCATGACCAGATTGGCACTTTTCCTGCCTACTCCCGGCAGAGACAGCAGCCCGTCAAAGTCATCCGGCACTTTCCCCTGATATTTATCCCTAAGGATCTTCATGCAGGCGCTGATATCTCTCGCCTTGCTGTGACCTAAGCCGCAGGGCTTTACGATTGCCTCGATCTCTTCCACCGGAGCATCCGCCAGGGCATCCACATCCGGAAATTTCTCGTAAAGCTTCTCCACCACGATATTTACCCGGGCATCGGTACACTGGGCCGCCAGGCGGACGCTGACAAGCAGCTTCCATGCCTGATCGTAATCCAGAGTGCATCCGGCATCCGGGTATTCTTTTTTCAGACGTTCTATGATTTCTAATGCACGTTGTTTTTTTGTCATATTTTCGTCACTTTTGTTTAAAATGGTTACAAATCTTTTACTTATGGTAAGGCTCATGCTGAATGATCCGGAACGCCCGATAGATCTGTTCGCACAGGATCACACGCATAAGCTGGTGCGGGAATGTCATTTTGGAAAAGCTGAGTGACAGGTCCGCCCTTTTGCAGACGCTTTTGTGCAGTCCCAGGGATCCTCCGATGACAAAACAGATGTGGCTTTTTCCACGGACACTGCAGTCCTCGATCCATGCTGCAAATTCTTCGGAAGAAAAATTTTTGCCGGCGATCTCCAGTGTCACGATCAGAGCATCCTGGGGTAGCTTTGCAAGAATGCGGGCTCCCTCTTTTTCACGGATCTGATCTTCCAAAACAGTGCTTGCCCCATCCGGTGTCATCTCATCCGCCACTTCGATAATGTTCAACTTCGTGTAACGACTCAGCCGTTTGCTGTATTCGTCAATGGCATCACGGAAAAATTTCTCCTTGATCCTCCCTACACATATGATGGATATTTTGATCATTCTTCCTCTGCTCCGTCCGTATCCGGGAAGATCTGTTCGTAGATCTTCGTGTCGATGAGATTCTCCAGCATCTGCTGGTCCAGATTCATGAACTGATGGTTCATCTGGTTGCGGATGACTTCAAATCTCTTATAATACAGGGCTTCTTCGGGAGTATCTGCTGCATTTTCGATCTGCGCATCGATTTTTTCCGCAGTCAGGTTTTCCTCGCTCCATTTAAGCAAGGTATCTACCAGAGAGTTCTCAGACTCTGCTTTTTTCTCGAAAAGCTTTGCATTACGCATGGACACCACACCCATAACAATGAAGAGGATAAATACTGCACTCATTACCCCGTAAAACATGTACGGGTTCCCGATGTTAAAGGGTAGTACTCCTGCAATTCCAAGGGCCATCACCAAGATTCCCAAAACACCCACAATTAACAGTACCCAGGCAGAGGATCTGTTTTCCTCTGCTTTGGCACCACTGTTCATATAAGTCAGACCACCCTGTGCGGATGCGGCTTTCAATAGTTCCACAGAATTTGGCTTTTCTTCCGATGCTTCATCTCCGTCCGGCATCAGGAATTCGTCTACCGCTGCTTCTTCCTCTGCGACATTCTCCTTGCGTTCCTTTTCCTGCTGCTCTAAGAAAACTCTGGCGATGGTCTTCGCCTTTTTCTCGTCCTTTGCATCTACAAACAGTTCATAGACCTGCTCTGTCTCATCATAAACAAGTTTACTTTTTTCCACTCCATTGTATGTAAGGAAGTCTTTTAACTTCTCCATCTCATCCTGTTCACCGAACAGCACGGAAGTAAAGTCCGTCAATTCTTCCTCACTTACCAGTGTTTCTCCGCAATCGGGACATACGGTGATCCCTTCCCGATATTCATTTTTACATTTCGGACACCATGCCATATGCTAACACCATCCTTAATATTCGTAATCCAGGCAGGCTCTTCCTCCTGCCACGGATCCAATATATTCTTTTGCTGCCAGATGATCCGGATGCACCTGATATGCCGCCAGTGCCTCTGTATCTGTAAAATCAGAGATCAGTGCCACATCCCGGTTGCTGCTGTCCAGTTCATTTATGATCACTTCCACCCTCACGGCACCGGGTACTTTTTCTTTAATGGGCTCTAAAAGTGCCTTGATCTTCTCGGCGGCTGCTCTCTTCTCCTGGGAGGTCAGATTACCTTCCAGGCTCCACATAACAATATGTCTTACCATGTAAGCCTCCATTCTGTCCGGTCCAGCGACCGGATGCTGGGTAATTATTTTACACTCAGATATTCGTCAATACCCTTGGCAGCAGCCTTTCCTGCTCCCATCGCCAGAATAACGGTAGCTGCTCCTGTTACCGCATCTCCACCGGCATAGACACCTTCCTTGGTGGTCTTGCCGTTATTTTCATCCGCAATGATGCACTTCCACTTATTGGTATCCAGTCCCCTGGTGGTAGAAGAGATCAGAGGATTCGGGGAGGTACCTAAAGACATGATCACGGTATCTAACTCCATCACGAATTCGGATCCGGGTACTTCCACGGGGCGACGTCTGCCGCTCTCATCGGGCTCGCCCAGTTCCATGCGGATGCACTTCATGCCGGTCACCCAGCCCTTATCGTCGGACAGGATTTCTATAGGATTGGTCAGCAGATCAAAAATGATGCCTTCTTCTTTTGCATGATGTACTTCTTCCACTCTGGCAGGAAGCTCCTCTTCGCTTCTGCGGTATACAATATGTACCTCAGCACCCAGACGAAGTGCGGTTCTTGCAGCATCCATAGCCACGTTACCGCCGCCTACCACAGCTACCTTCTTACCATGCATGATAGGTGTTCTGGAATCGGGATCAAACGCCTTCATCAGATTGCTTCTGGTCAGGTATTCATTGGCAGAGAATACACCGTTGGCATTCTCGCCGGGGATACCCATGAACTTCGGAAGTCCTGCACCGGAACCGATAAATACAGCCTGGAAGCCCTCTTCGTCCATCAACTGATCGATGGTCACGGATTTACCTACCACTACGTTGGTTTCAATATGAACACCGAGAGATTTTACATTTTCGATCTCTTTTGCCACAACGCCGCTCTTGGGAAGACGGAACTCAGGGATACCGTATACCAGTACACCGCCTGCCTCATGCAGTGCCTCGAAGATGGTAACATCATAACCCATCTTTGCCAGATCTCCGGCACAGGTCAGACCTGCGGGACCGGAACCGATAACAGCTACCTTTTTACCGTTCTTCTGTGCTGCCGGTGTGGGTTTGATACCGTTTTCCCTTGCCCAGTCAGCTACAAAACGCTCCAGCTTACCGATAGAGATGGGATCCCCCTTGAAGCCACGGATACATTTTCCTTCACACTGGCTTTCCTGGGGGCATACACGACCGCAGACAGCGGGAAGTGCGCTGGATTCACTGATGATACGATATGCTTCTTCGATATTGCCGTTCTTCACCTGTTCAATGAACTGAGGGATCTGGATCGCTACGGGACAGCCCTTTACACACTGTGCATTTTTACAGTTAATGCAGCGGGAAGCCTCTTCCATTGCTTCTTCTTTGTTATATCCGAGACACACCTCTTTGAAGTTGGTAGCACGTTCCTTTGCATCCTGCTCTCTGACAGGAATTCTTTTTAATACATCCATTTTATTTAACCATGCCTTTCTGATTTATCGTATTCAAACGTTTGCAGTAGAACTACTGGCAGTTGCCGCAGCCGCCGTGATGGGTATCTCCCTCTTCCAGGGCTAACATTGCACGTCCCTCAGCTGTCTTGTAGATCTGCTGACGTCTCATTGCCTCATCAAAGTTTACTTCGTGTCCGTCGAATTCGGGACCGTCTACGCAGGCGAATTTTACCTTGCCGCCGACAGTGACACGACAGGCACCGCACATTCCCGTTCCATCAACCATAATGGGGTTCAGGCTGACTACGGTGGGAATCTCCAGTTCCTTAGTCAGGAGACATACGAATTTCATCATGATCATGGGACCGATAGCGATGCACAGATCGTACTTTTTGCCTTCCGCTACCAGATCTTTGATGGTCTGAGTTACCATACCGCTTCTTCCATAGGATCCGTCATCGGTGGTCACATAAAGATTGCCGGCAACCGCTTCCATCTCTTTTTCCAGGATCAGCAGATTTTTGGTCTTGCTTCCTACGATAACATCGGCAGCAATTCCATGCTCATGCAGCCATTTCACCTGAGGATATACCGGAGCTGCACCAACGCCACCTGCTACGAAGAGGATCTTCTTTGCTTTTACTTCGTCCAGAGGCTGTTCTACCAGTTCGGAGGGACATCCTAAAGGTCCTACGAAGTCATGGAAGTATTCTCCTTCTTCCAACTGTGCCATGAGTTTCGTACCGGCACCTACGGTCTGGAACACAATGGTCACGGTTCCTTTTTCTCTGTTGTAATCACAGATGGTCAGAGGAATACGCTCTCCCTCACTGTCCATTCTTACGATGACAAACTGACCGGGTTCACAGGTCTTTGCCACTCTGTTTGCTTCTACCTCCATCAGATAGATGTTGGTTGTCAGCTCCTGTTTTTTTACGATCTTATACATTTCTCTTTTCCGTCCCTTCTGTTAGGATTAATAGAATTTATATAGCTGAAACAGCCACCAGTGTATAGCGGCGGCCGCTCTCGTCCGTCTGCAGTTTCCAGAGCTCTCTGGTATAGGCATTGACCGCGAACAGATTGCCCGTTCTGGTAACTGTACCGTCAGCTCCTCTGTAAATCTCCGCGATCACATAAAAATCATCAATCTTATTAATATTGGTCACATATTGATACTGGTACAGATACACAGCACCGGATTCATCAAAGCTACCGGATTCGTCCTGTATTTTACCGCTTAGCAGTGCGTATTCCACAATCTTTTGCACCGCTTCTTCCGGGGTAAACTCTGTGTTCATGACCAGATTATAGCTTCTCTCCACGATCTCACTCTTACGGCCTTCCGCGATCCGGATAAAACGGAATACGGATTTGCCAAGGGGCATAGGAATCGGTCCATCATATGCGGTCGAATTCTGTGTTGGATCCGTACCATCCGTCGTGTAATAGACATCTTCCCCGTCTGTTACTTCAATATTGATCGGA
Organism: Lachnospiraceae bacterium; assembly: GCA_003447295.1. Taxonomy (GTDB): domain Bacteria; phylum Bacillota; class Clostridia; order Lachnospirales; family Lachnospiraceae; genus Acetatifactor; species Acetatifactor hominis. Next base: position 23,518 of record DLZQ01000067.1, on the reverse strand, counting down.
AATTCATAATCTCCACTGACTGCCGTTACATCCGGTGTACTTAACTGTTCAATTTCAATGTGATACTTTTTGGTTACCACTTTGCTGCTGATGTCATTCTCATTGATATACACCGCTTTGATACAGTAGTCGCCACTTTCTAACAGAATCGGTGCCGTATACAGAGAGCTGTTCTCTCCCGGCTCGCTGCCGTCCATGGTGTAATAAATACTGCCGGTCCCAAAGGTAGTCAGCTTTAACGGCTGGATGCTGGTGTAATACCCCTCCTGTAAGCTGAATTCCGGTTCCATTGCCATATAGCTCTGGTACTTGCTCATAATATTGACATTCCCGCAATTCTGCAATAGATCATTAATGGTCTTATAATCCTCTCTGGCAGCGTAAATGGCGATCAGTTTCCCATAGGCGCTCTCTAACTGTTCGGAAGTTGCCTTTCCATCCGTCACGATCTCCCGTAGCAGATACTCATATTCCATCTTGTTATTCTTCTGAAAATAGATATCCGCCAGTTCGAATTTAAGTGTAATATTATCGGGATCCAGTTCCAATGCACGGTTGTAACAAGTAACTGCCTGGTCGTATTCTCCCTCTGCCACATAATTTCTTGCGCATTTCGTCTGGTATTCTACAGAATGGTAATGGGAATAAGAGATTCCGGTCCCCGTACATACCACCGCCACCACTGTAAGCACCAGTAAAAGCACGATAAATTTCCAGCGGAACGGATGTGCCAAAGGTTCATCCGTAGATTCATCCCAGTCCTGAAGTTCCGCGGTATCTGCGGAAGAATCCGTCTCCTCCGGCTCCGTATCCGGTGCCATCTCTTTTGCGATATTGTTCAACGTCTGTGCCATATTGTATTCAATTTCCGGTTCAAAATCAGGTACGATATGGATGTCTTCACCGCAATGTTCGCAGTAAAGTTTTCCTTCCTCCATCTCTGCTCCGCAATTCGGACATTTCATACAATTATCCTCTTGCTGTCTGCAAAGCTACAGATTCCAGACAGTTGTTCATCAACATGGCTATGGTCATAGGTCCTACCCCTCCGGGGACCGGAGTGATGGCGCTGCATATCGGTTCTACGCTGTCAAAATCCACATCGCCGCACAATTTGTTCTCTGCATTGCGGTGAATTCCCACGTCAATAACAACCGCCCCATCCTTTACATATTCTGCTGTGATCATCTTCGGTCTGCCGACAGCCACCACCAGAATATCCGCTCTCTTTGTCACTTCTTTCAGGTCCTTCGTCCGGCTGTGAGCAATTGTCACCGTACCGTTCTCCCGAAGCAAAAGCAGTGCCATTGGCTTGCCGACAATATTGCTTCTGCCGATCACCACACATTCCTTTCCGGCAATTTCGATTCCGGATCTCTTCAGAAGCTGGATCACTCCCGCCGGGGTACAGGACACGAAACCAGGCTTGCCGATACAGAGAGCACCGACATTCTGCGGATGGAAGCCGTCCACATCCTTTAAGGGAGAAATGGCATCCAGTACCTTTTCCTCATCGATGTGTTTGGGTAACGGCAGCTGCACCAGAATGCCGTTCACATCTGTTCTGTCATTCAGTTCCCGGATCAGCTCCAGCAGCTTTTCTTCTGTCGTCTCCTCCGGAAGTTCATACGCCAGAGAACGAACACCCACGTATTCACATGCTTTTTTCTTATTCCGAACATATACGGAAGAAGCTGGATCGGCTCCTACCTGAATCACTGCCAGAGCCACTTCACACCCCTGCTCTTTTAAAGCAGCAACTTTTTCTTTTACTTCTTCTTTGATCTGTGCGGAAATTGCTTTTCCGTCTATTAACTGTGCCATGGGACACTTGTCCTCCTTACTAGAATAATCCGGTGATCTTCCCATTGTCATCCACGTCAATATTGTAGGCAGCGGGTGCCTTGGGCAGTCCCGGCATGGTCATGACCGCACCGGTGAGCACTACGACAAAACCGGCACCGGCAGATACATAAGCTTCTCTTACGTTTAATTCAAAGCCGGAGGGTCTTCCTAACAGCGTGGGATCATCCGACAGGGAATACTGATTCTTCGCCATACATACCGGCAAGTTGCCGAAGCCCAGCTCTGTCAGGCGCTTTAACTGTTTTGCTGCCGCCGGTGCAAAGTTCACACTGTCTGCTCCGTAGATCTCTCTGGCGATCTTTGTGATCTTATCCTGAAGAGATAATTCATCCTCATATAATACATGGAAATGATTCTCTTTTTCTAATGCTTTTAATACCTTTTTGGCTAAAGCGATGCCGCCCTCGCCGCCCTTCTCCCATACTTCGGAGAGAGCGAACTCACAGCCTCTTGTCTCACAGAATTCCCTGACGTAAGCGGTCTCTGCCTCGCTGTCTGTAATAAAAGAATTCAGGGTAACCACTACTGGTACACTGTATTTCTGCAGATTTTCAATATGTTTCTCCAGGTTCACGATACCCTTTTTCAATGCTTCCAGGTTCTCTGCGCCCAGATCGGCTTTCGCAACGCCGCCGTTATATTTCAGTGCGCGGATAGTCGCAACCAGTACTACGGCATCGGGAGTAAGACCCGCCTTACGGCACTTGATGTCGAAGAATTTTTCAGCACCCAGATCGGCACCGAAGCCTGCTTCCGTGATGCAATAATCTGCCATCTTCATGGCTGCCTTGGTGGCCCTTACGGAGTTACATCCGTGAGCGATATTAGCAAAGGGACCCCCGTGTACCAGTGCCGGAGTATGTTCTAAGGTCTGGATCAGGTTGGGTTTGATCGCATCCTTTAACAAGGCTGCCATAGCACCAACCGCCTTTAACTGTCCTGCAGTGACCGGTTCTCCCTGATAGTTATAAGCTACAACAATCTTGGAAAGACGTTCCTTCAGATCCTTCATATCGTCTGCAAGACACAGGATTGCCATGATCTCACTGGCTACGGTAATGACAAAATGATCCTCTCTGACGAAACCGTCTGTCTTGTTCCCCAGTCCTACCACGATATTACGAAGGACTCTGTCATTCATATCTTCGCAACGCTTCCAGACGATCTGTCTGGTATCAATCCCCAGTTCATTCCCCTGCTGGATATGGTTGTCCAAAAGAGCTGCCAACAGATTATTGGCAGATGTGATGGCATGAAAATCACCGGTAAAATGCAGATTCAGTTCATCCATGGGTACTACCTGTGCGTAACCGCCGCCGGCAGCTCCACCCTTGATGCCGAAGCAGGGGCCTAAGGACGGCTCTCTGAGCGCAATCACAGCTTTTTTGCCCATTCTGCCGAATGTTTCCCCCAGACCGACCGTAGTCGTGGTCTTGCCCTCTCCCGCAGGTGTAGGGTTGATGGCTGTTACCAGAATCAGTTTTCCGTTGGGACGGTCCTGAATCTTAGTTAAAAATTCTTCGGAAAGCTTTGCCTTGTATTTTCCGTAAAGTTCCAGATCGTCTGCATCGATTCCCAGACTTCCGGCGACCTTGGTAATGGGCTCCATTACCGCTTCCTGTGCGATTTCAATATCTGTTTTCATGTCCTTTTTCCCTCCGTTTATTCAGACAGTTCCGATTCTTTGTCAGATCTCCTCCAACAGTTGCTCGAACTGTTCCATACTCATAAGTACCTTTCTGGGCTTTGTGCCTTCTTCCTCACCGACCACGCCGTATTCACACAGTTGGTCCATGATCCTTGCGGCACGGTTAAAGCCGATTTTAAGCACACGCTGTAACATACCGATGCTGGCCTTGTCTTTATCAATAATAAAACGTGCGGCTTCCTCAAAATATTCGTCTCTGTCGTTGCCTCCACCGGATCCACTTCCGGAAGATCCACCCGACGAACCAATATTTTTGATCTTCTCTTCGATATCCTCGGCATAGCTGTTATAGACATTGCCAAGGGTCTGATTTTTCAAATAATCCACCACATCGGATACTTCCTTATCCGATACGAAAGCTCCCTGTACACGGGCCGGTTTGGAATAGCCCTGAGGGTAGAACAGCATATCGCCTTTACCAAGCAGCTTCTCTGCACCGTTCATGTCAAGGATCGTACGGGAATCTACGCCACTGGATACGGAGAACGCCACACGGCTGGGCATGTTTGCCTTGATCAGACCGGTGATAACATCCACGCTGGGTCTTTGTGTAGCAATGATCAGATGGATTCCTGCCGCTCTTGCCAACTGTGCAAGACGACAGATGGATTCCTCCACTTCACCGGGACATACCATCATCAGATCCGCCAGCTCGTCCACGATAATAACGATCTGCGGCATCTTCTTAGGTCGTTCCTCGCCCTCGGGAACAGACATGGTCTCAATCTTTTTATTATAGCCCTTCAGATCACGGACATTATAATCCGCGAACTTCCGGTAACGGTCTTCCATCTCACTGACCCCCCAGTGTAATGCGGCAGATGCCTTCTTAGGATCTGTCACTACCGGGATCAGCAGATGAGGAATGCCGTTATACACACTCAGTTCTACGACCTTCGGGTCTACCATGATCAGTTTTACATCATCTGGATGTGCCTTGTACAAAATACTCATGATCAGGGTATTGATACATACGGATTTACCGGAACCGGTAGCTCCGGCGATCAGCATATGGGGCATCTTGGCAATATCTGCCACTACCGTCTTGCCCGCAATATCCTTACCTACTGCAAAAGCAATGTTGGAATTGAATTCCCTGAATTCCTTACTTTCTAAAAGATCACGGAGTGCCACAGTCATATTTTCTTTGTTCGGGACTTCGATACCGATGGCAGCTTTGCCGGGGATCGGTGCCTCGATACGTATATCCGTGGCTGCCAGATTCAATTTGATATCATCTGCCAGACCTACGATCTTGGATACCTTCACGCCCTGCTCCGGTTGTAATTCATATCGGGTAACACTGGGGCCCTGACTGATATCGGTGATTGTTACCTTCACACCGAAAGTATTCAGTGTCTGCTGTAAGCGCATGGCAGTCTCTTTTAATTCTCTGGAAGAATCTCCCGTAGCTGCCTTTCCCTTCTGTAACAGACTTAAAGGAGGGATCCGGTATTCTGCGGGCGGCTGTTTGGCTGCTTTCGCAATATCCTTATGTATCTGGTCTTCCGCAAGGGAATTCCCCTTAGGGGGCTCCGGTGCTGTAATCTTCGGACGTACACGGCTAACGGATGGTACCTCATACGGGTTCTGTTCCGGCTGCATCTGCTGCATTCCCCGGTCAGGCCCCCCGGATTCCACAGGTGTATTTTCAGGCTCCGGAATGTCTTCCTTATGGATCCGGATAGATTCTGCCTGGGGTGTCAGAAGCGCCGCTTCCTCCTGCCAGGATTCTCTGCGTTCAAAAGGCTTTTTAAACGTAGATGCACTGCTTACTTCCTCCACCGGAATATCTTCATAGGAAACATCGTCTGCCGCTTCCTGCATGGTCACCTGATGTATATCCGTCACATTGATTTTATCAAAATCACTGGAAGTCACCCGGGTCTCTTCCACCGCGGGAGCTTCCTGTGCATCCTCTTCGTATACAATCTCATGGATATCATCCCGTCTGCCGGCAGGCTGTGTATCCTGCTTTTTCAAGGAGGTATCCATCATGACTCCTGTCACCTTTTTCTCTCTGCGGGGGACAGCATTCAGGATCTCTTCGTTCTCTTTCTCCTCAGCGCGGAGTCTTCGCTCTTCCTCACGAATACGGCGCTCCTCTTCACGGATGCGACGGGCTTCCTCTCTCTGGGAAGTACGTTCTTCCTGCTCCTGCCTGCGGATTTCGGCATTTTCCCGTCTGCGCGCTGCATCCTCTCTGGACAGTTCACGGATCCTGTCGCCACCGTTACGCATACTGTTTAAGAAGGATCGCTCTGTTACCAGGATCAGGCTGATCACTGAACATAAAAGCACTACCAGCACTGTTCCTACGGTCTCCAGATACTGTAACAGCAGATAACAGATACTGCCTGCCAGAATACCGCCGCCCTTTTTACCGGTGCTGCAGTTCGTATATAACAGTTTGATATCGTACTGTTCCATGGAGCCGGCAGTCTTCGCGATCAGATCGCATACCACGCCGATCATTAAAAACAATACGGCACCGGCGATCACTTTTCGGACTGCGGTAGGGTTCCCCTCATTGGCGAACCAGAAAGCCACCGCCAGAAATATTACGATGGGCGCTATATACGCAGTAAATCCGAAGATGCCAAATAAGACCCCGCTGATCGCATTGCCAACCGGACCGATAATACCAAAATTGCAACAAAATAATATCAACATCGCAACAAACAGGACGATCAGACCGATCTCGTGAAAAAGTTCACTGTCCTGTGCAGATCTCTGCGCCTGCCTGCTGCGACTGCTTGTCGTGCTTTTTCTTGTCCTGCCGGAAGATGATGTTCTTTTGCCTGATGAAGATGCCATGTCATCATACCCCTAACTTTAATGTTAATACTAATATAACTATTCAGAACCACATTCGTAAAATCGTATCTTCGATGCTATTCTTTTACGTTAGCATAATAGTCATAATTAGAAGTATATCATTTTTCCACTGCCTTGTCATCCTTTTTTCTATTGCACCTGATCATCCCCGATCATCTCCCTAAGTTTGCCGATTGCCCGGTCGATACCGCCTACTTCATCGATAATACCTGTATTTACCGCTTCTTCCCCCACCAGAATGCTTCCCACATCTTTTGTGAGGAAACCGGTTTCCATCATAAGATCTTCCAGCTTCTGTCTGCTGATCTTGCAATGTCTGCACACAAATCCCGTGATCCTGTCCTGGATCAGCTTAAAATATTCAAATGTCTGGGGCACACCGATCACCATGCCGTTCATCCGTACCGGATGAATCACCATAGTCCCTGTCGGTACAATAAAAGAATACTTACAACTCACCGCAATGGGTACACCGATGGAATGACTGCCGCCCAGCACCAAAGATACCGTGGGCTTGCTTAAGGAGGCTAACATCTCCGCAATAGCCAGTCCCGCTTCCACATCCCCACCCATGGTATTTAATAACACCAGAACACCTCCGATCTCCTCACTGTCTTCGATTGCTGCCAGCTGTGGAAGAATATGTTCGTATTTTGTGGTCTTGGAATTGCCTGAGAGATTTTCATGACCCTCGATCTCACCGATGATGGTCAGCAGATGAATCTTTTTTCCGGAAACTTCATCTGACAATGTCAGCTGCCCTGTTTTTTCAATCCGTTCATCTCTGTGCTCTTCCGCTTCGGTCTTTGGTGCTTCGGTCTTCGGTGCTTCGGTCTTCGGCGCTTCGTTCCTGTTCTGATCGTTTTTTTTATGATTCTGCACGGTCTGTGCCCTCCCTGTTTCAATGATTTATGATTTTTGAAATATAAAAACAAAAAAGACGACACAAAGGCATCTTACCTTAGTATCGTCTTTTAGTATGTCCTGTTTTTATTATTTTAATGATCAAAATCGTCATCATCCGCTACCGGATAATCATAATCGCCGACATTATCACCAAGCTTATAATCCAACACCTTAGGCACATGCTTTTTCGGCAGAGGCAGGGGATTTTCGATAAATTGTATTTTGTCTGTCTCCGGAACCTCTTCCGCTGCCGGTGCCGTCTCTTCCTCCGGCAGATCCTCAGTCTCCAGATCCTGTACTTTCAGTCTGTGCTTTCGGGGAACCGCTCCTACGGGGACCGCCTCAACAGTCTCAGACGGCATCCCGCCAGCATCCCGCAGTCGTTCCATTTCGTACGGCAGAATCGCCTGTATTCCTGCACCGGCAACTATGGCCAGCAGCAGATACAAAAGCGTAAATCCCGGCATGTCCTCACTTAACATTCCGTAACCACTTAAGATTCCAAGTGCTAACACCTGTGCAAGCCACACGGACTGTCTTTCGCATTTTATCCTGCACCAGTAACTGAATACACCGCTTGCAAGGATCGTAACCATAATGGCTGCTACCACCTGATAAGGCACATAAGTGTAGAGGTTCGGCTGTTCATAGAGAGCAATCCATGTGAATTTCCCGGGGGAAAAGACTTTCCACCATGCCAGAAGCACATTCTCCATCTGCTTCCCACTGCCCAAAGCGTCCAGAGCAATGCAGGCAAAAAATGCCACTGCAGTACCGAACAGACCTAACACTCCTGCACCGATTCTGCGCATCCATTTTACCGGCTGCTTTGTCTCCAGAAAAAGCACGGAAAACACTACGAGCAGCAAAAGCAGACCCGTCACATCCAGGTAAGCAAGAATTCCTATGGCAATGCCACCTAAGAAAAATCCGCCTACAGAATGGATACCGGGAGTGTCTCCCCGTTGTCTGAAACTATCCAATGCTTCCACGCATACACACAGGCCGATCATCCACAACAACTGATATAACGGTTCCGGGCCTAAAATCATCGTTCCCGACAGAGCAGGACACAGCATCCAGTATCCAAGAGCCACCACAGCAGCCACCGTACCGGTCAATTTTCGTACTGCAAAATATAAAAAGATTCCGGTCAGAATCTGCAATACCAGCTGCAGTACCAGTGCCGCCGTCATTTTATTACCTAAAAACACAAGCAGACCGTGAAGTACCTGCAAATAAAAATATACTGCACCATGCACCACCTGAGGGATCCGCGTGGTCTCTGTGACCTTTACCGCGTCAAACCAGATGTTACCACCCTCCCCGGAGATATCATACAGCATAATTTCTCTTACACGAAGTACGATTCCCACAGCAATCAGAGCTACTGCAATCACTCCTTCGATGATCAGCTTCATCTGTCCGGAGTTTTCAGCGCTTTGTGTCCATTTCGCCTGCAGGCATCTATGTAACAGAAAAACAACCAGCCCTGTCACCGCAAGCCATACGCCTGCGATAACAAGGCCGATCGGGCGGGAACCGCCCTCCGGCAGCATGACCATTGTCGTGCCTACCAGTCCGGTGCCCGCTATGATTGCATAAATGAACCACAATACAACACTTAAAATGCCTTTTTTATAATTCATTATTTCAGTACCTTTTCGATGTTATATCTGGGACGATGTTTTACCTCAATGTAAATCTTACCAATATACTGACCTACCAGTCCGATGGCCATAAGCTGAATGCCGCCTAAGAACCAGATGGACAGGATCAGGGAAGTCCAGCCCGGTACCACATGTCCGGTACAATAAGAGATCAATGCATAGATTGCAGCCAGAATGCTTAAAAATACAATGATCATGCCGGCTCCCAAAATCATGCTGATCGGCTTGACACTGAAAGAAGAGATTCCATTAAATGCCAGTGCCAGCATTTTCTTCAGCGGATACTTGGACTCTCCGGCGACTCTTTCCTTACGGTCATAGTAGACACAGTCGGTCTGGTATCCGATCAGAGGCATCATGCCTCTTAAGAACAGGTTCGTCTCCTGATATTTGGAGAACTGTTCTACCGCACGCTTGGACATCAGGCGGAAATCCGCATGATTGTAAACCGTCTTAACGCCCATCATCTCCATAACCTTATAGAAGCCCTGTGCGGTGGTACGTTTGAAGAAAGTATCGGTCTTACGTTCCTTGCGGACACCGTATACGATGTCACAGCCATTATGGAACTTATCGATCATCTCTTCGATCACGGCCACATCATCCTGTAAATCCGCATCGATGGAAACCGTCACATCGGACAGATCCATTGCCGTGATCAGTCCGGCAGTCAGTGCGAACTGATGTCCCACATTGCCTGCCAGCTTCACGCCGCATACCTGTACCGGATGCGCTTTATGTTCTTCTTCGATCAGCTCCCAGGTGCGATCCTTACTGCCATCATTTACAAACAGAATAAAACTGTCTTCCGCAATCTTCCCCTTGTGGATCAGATCATCCAGCACACCCCTCAGTGCTTCGGAAGCAATCTTCAATACCTCTTCCTCATTATAACAAGGAACTACAATAGCAAGTTTTTCCATACTGCCCCTACCCTTTCGATTTATTCGTCCCAGTTGTGGTATACTGCCTGAACGTCATCATCGTCTTCTAACAGATCCAGTGTTCTCTGTAAATTCTTCACGGCAGTCTCATCGGTCAGAGTTACATAATTCTGAGGAATCATGGTGACTTCCGCACTGATCATAGGGATTCCGGCATCCTCCAGTGCTTTACGTACCTCTTCGAAATTATCGGGATCGGTCAGGATCTCGAAGCTGTCCTCCTCTTCGGAGAAGTCTTCCGCACCGGCATCCAGTGCTGTCATCATCAGATCATCCGCTTCCATATCACACTCTTCCTTGTCCACGATGATCTGACCCTTTTTATCGAACATAAAGGATACGCATCCGGGAGTACCTACGTTACCCTGTCCCTTGGTGAATGCGCTTCTGACATTTGCAGCGGTACGGTTGGTATTGTCGGTAAGTGCATCTACGATGATGGCGATACCGTTGGGACCGTAACCTTCGTAAGTCACGTACTTGTAGTTTACATTGCCTACATCGCCGGCTGCCTTTTTAATACCGCGGTCAATAGTATCATTGGGCATGTTGTTCGCCTTAGCTTTGGCAATAACGGTTGCCAGCTTAAAGTTGTTGGCAGGATCGGGACCGCCCTCTTTTACAGCGACTGCAATTTCACGTCCGATAATAGTGAAAATCTTACCCTTTGCTGCATCGTTTTTCTCTTTTTTATGCTTAATATTAGCAAATTTAGAATGTCCTGACATCTTTATTACTCCTTTGAATTTAAAGTTTCTTTCTCTTTGTATGCGCAACTCCTGCGCAATAACGCTTTTTTTATCATAGCATTATTTTTGTTTTTCTTCAAGCACTGATTGTCCGTCTTCTGCATTCTCCTGTGTTTTTATCTCCGGAAGCTTTTTGACGAGGACACTTCCGATCATTTTTTTGACCACGGAAAGGATCTTGAAATTATATCCCTTATAGTCCACATCAAACTGCTCGTCCGGCTCCGGGATTCTGTCCAGTCTGGAGATCAAAAAGCCGTTTAACGTCTCGAATTCCTCCTCATCAAAGGTAATGTCTAAAAGCTCTTCCACTTCCTTAAGCGGTGTCTTACCTTCCATGACATATTCGCCTTTACCGCGGTTCTTGATATATTCCTGGTCTTCATCGTATTCATCCATGATATTGCCGACGATCTCCTCCAGGATGTCCTCCATGGCGATCAAGCCGTCGGTCTGACCGTATTCGTCTACAACAATGACCATCTGAAGTTTTTGGGACTGCATCTCTTTGAACAGTTCATCAATATTTTTTGTCTGAGGCACAAAATAAGGCTCTCTGAGCAACCCATCCAGCTTCGCAATGGGCACATCCAGCTTGTCATCGCTGATGTGGAACCTCATGGCATCCTTCAGATGTAAGATACCGATGATATGGTCAATATTCTCTTCATACACCGGATAACGGCTGTTCTTACCTCCCAGCATGGAAGCAATGGCATCCTTTAACTTTGTCTCGCCGTCGATAGCTACGATACTTCCGCGGTGTGTCATGATGTCCTGGGCTTCCTTGTCCCCGTATTCAAAAATATTTGAGATCATCTCTGCTTCACTTGCCTGGATGACACCCTGCTCATGACCTTCCTGTACCATGTTGATGATCTCTTCCTCGGTCACATCATTTTCATCTGTGTTATTGCGGACACCGAAGAGGAATAATATTCCCTTTGCAGTCAGATTTACCAGCCCCGTCAAAGGAGATAAGAGTCTCGTAATCCAAAAGATCGGATCAATGCAGGCATATGCCCACTTTTCCGGTTTTCTGGATGCCATTTTTCTCGGGATCAGTACTCCGAAGGTCAGCAGAATATAAATCATGGCAACAAAAGACAATACCGTTGCAATCCCGGAGATCACTCCCGTGGGAACATTTTGAAGCGACAATCCGCCGACATTGATCACATGCAGGCCGTCGTCGATCGTCTGCAGCCAGATATTCAGGTAAAAGGCACCCATTAGAATATTGATCAGCGTAATGACTAACTGTACCGTATTGATATAGATCCCCGGACGGCTGACCATCTCAGAAAGCCGCACCGACCGGCGATCCTTTTCTTCCTCTGCTTTATGTAAGATCTCTTTTTCATTGAGGTTGTCAATGGCAGCATCAAATCCATAAAAAAACATATCTACCAATAGCAGCAGGAAAAAGAGAAATATGGTCACAGGCCCACTGATATCCATCGTTCATTTCATCCTTTCGTATTTTAATTCTTTTATATATTCCTCTGGATACGCAGGGTATCAGACTATGTATCCAGTTCCAGACTTACCTTCAGTGCCCGGTTCACTCTCCGCATAATATCACCGTCGAGATGACATACTTTATCCTTTAATCTCTTCTTGTCAATGGTGCGCAGTTGTTCCAGAAGCACTACCGAATCCTTATCCATATCATAAAGACGGGCATTTAATTCAATGTGTGTAGGCAGCTTCGCCTTATTCATCTTTGAGGTGATTGCAGCGCAGATCACGGTAGGACTGTGTTTGTTGCCAACATCATTCTGGATGATGAGCACCGGTCTGATACCGCCCTGTTCCGAGCCGATCACCGGCCGCAGATCCGCGTAATAGACATCTCCTCTTCTCATTTCTACTCCTTATATCAGCGATTTAGGATAAGTATTGCCGATTCTTACGGAGTTATACGAACACCTTTGATCCGTCAGAAATTTTCAAAATAGTCTCTTACTTCTGTGATCTCACCATGCTGTATGTAGACCCTGGGAATTCTTTTCCCCAGATCACAGACAAATTCATAATTAAATCTGCCGGAAAGTTCTCCAAGTTCTTCCGCTGTGATCCGTTCTGTGCCGTCCATACCGAGAAGCGTTACTTTGTCGCCATCCATTGCTTCCGGGATCTCCGAAATATCCACCATGAACTGATCCATACAGACTCTTCCGAGGATCGGTGCCCTCTTCCCGTGGATCAGTACATAGCCTCTTCCGGACAGGCTTCTGGGATAGCCGTCTCCGTAACCTACGGGGATCGTGGCTACTCTGGTGTCCTTCTGTGCTGTAAACAGCCCACCGTAGCTGACGCTCTGTCCCGCATGAATCATCTTGCAGTATACAATATGGCTGTAGAGAGACATGGCTGCCCGCAGGGGTACAATGTCTTTACTTACTTCTTCAGAAGGATACAGACCGTAGGTCGTGATTCCCGCCCGAACCATATCCATATTCGCCTGGGGCATTTCCAAGATTGCAGCACTGTTGGAGCAGTGTTTGACAGGAATAGTAATCCCCAGTTCTGTCTGTATTTTGTTAATAAAATTCTGAAAAAGCTCCAGCTGATGATTCGCCGAAGTCTTATCCGCCTCATCGGATTTGGCAAAATGGGTAAAAATACCCTCCACCTCCAGCTCCGGATGCTCTATAAGGAATCTGACGAACTCCAGTCCTTCCTCATCCGGCGTAATGCCGATTCTGCCCATGCCGGTATCTACCTTGATATGAACCTTTGCTTTCTTTCCGACCTTTGCCGCTGCTGCGGCCAGCTCTTCCACCGTATCCCTGCGGTAGACTGCCGGACGGATCTCCTCCCGGATCAGTTCTTCGTAGCAATAGGGAAAAGTATATCCCAGGATCAGGATCGGTTTCTTCACGCCTGCTTCTCTGAGTACATGTGCCTCTTCATAAGTAGCTGCTGCATAGCCGAACATGAAATCCAGCTGCTCTAACATTTTCGCAATGGGGACACCACCATGACCATATCCGTCCGTCTTAATGACTGCCAGTATTTTCGTGTTCTCCGCAATATTTTCTTTCATATGGACCATATTTTCCCAGATGGCATCCAGATCCACTTCCGCCCATACCCGTTGATAGGACTCTAATTTTTCCTGCAGTTCTCTCGTCATATTTTCACGCTTTCTTATTTTGATTTTTCATCAGACATTCGGCGATATCTCCCGCCATCACACCATATTCGGTATGAAGTCCGGCCGCCAGATCTCCTGCCATGCCGTGCAGATATACGCCACAGGTCGCAGCCTCCGGGGCATCCATTCCCTGCGCCAGCAATCCCAGGATCACGCCGGTCAGCACATCTCCGCTGCCTGCCGTAGCCATTCCGCTGTTGCCCGTGGTATTCAGATAACAGGCTCCCTGTTCCTTACATACCACAGTCCTCGCATCCTTGGCAACTGCTACGGCATGAAATCGTTTGGCCAGTATTTTCGCACATGCGGGGAGGTCGTCCTTGCACTCTGAGGTCGTCCGTTTTAGCAGTCTTGACAATTCCCCCACGTGAGGTGTCAGAAGGATCACTCTGCCTTCCGCACCCTGAACGCGCAGTTCTTCTGCCAGCATCCTGCCGTTCTCCTCTGCCAGGAGGTTTAGGGCATCTGCATCCAGCACCAGCGGCTTCCTGCTTCTCTCCACCACGGTCTTCAGACATTGCAGTGCCTGTTCTTCTCTGCCGATGCCGGGACCAATGGCGATGACATCCGCCCAGTCTAAGCTCTCTGTCAGCTGTCTGTAGGAGCCGTACAACGCTTCCGGAATCCCCTGCTGTATGATCTGTCTGTTCTCTTCCGCGGTAATCACCTTTACCATGCCGGCTCCGGTACGATAGGCTGCTTTCGCCGCCAAAATGGCTGCACCCGCCATGCCGTTACTTCCTGCAACAAGCAGTGCTTTGCCGAAGGTTCCTTTGTTCCCCGCAGCGTTTCTCTTAAGTAACTGTACGGAGCCTTTCTCATAAGTGTACATTTCTGGTTCCTGTCCTAAGAAGCTCTCCTGTCCGATCCCCACATTCGCAGTCCGGACTTCTCCGGCGTATTCCGCACCGGGATACAGTACCAGTCCTCTCTTACAGAAACCAAAAGTGACCGTGGCATCCGCCAGAAATGCACAACCCAGCACTCTGCCGGTATCTGAGCAGATACCGCTTGGCACATCCAGTGCCAGCTTAAATCCCTCTGCCTTGTTCATCTCTTTTACGGCATCCGCATAGTTTCCCTCCACAGGGCGGCTTAATCCCACGCCGAAGAGGGCGTCTACAATTACATTATATTCATCCACCGCAATATTACTGTCTGTCTTCACCGGAAAATGTTGCAACGTCTGCCACTGCGATTTCCACTGCTTGGTAGCTCTCTGCATATCTCCCACGCATTTTACCGCGACTGCGTATCCGTCCGCCGCAAGAAGTCTTGCTAACGCCAGGCCATCGCCGCCATTGTTCCCCATACCAGCAAAAATGAGCACTTTCGTCCGTTCTTTCACGGCATCAAAGCGCTCTTTTATAAAATCCTCCGCTGCCAGAGCCGCTCTCTCCATCAGGACCGGCCCCGGTATGCCGAGGTACTCTATGGTATTCTTATCGTATTGCTTCATTTCCTGTGCAGTTACCAGATATTTCATACTATTTTTGCTCCGGATTATATTTCATGTCAAACAGATTGACCACCTCTGCACCAAAGATGTCATGCATGTAGTTATAAATCTCCTGATTCTGCTGCTCCATCTGCTGTTTCTCGATCAGACGTTTTTTCAGTTCAATGCGAATAGCACTCACCCACTCCGCAGTATCATTGATCTGTTTGTCATTATCCTTCATAATATCATAGCAGCACTCCATAGTAAACATCATAAGCTGAAGATTTAATCTTTCGATCTCCTGGGGGATGTCTTTCAGCTCATCTTCATAAGCTTCCAGCTTCTCATTACATTCTTCGATCAGTCGCTTATGTTCTTCGATCTGCTTGTTCAGCTTGCTGTTCTCACCCTGCTGATCCGCTTCGTTCACCATGGGAACGATCTCTTTCATCAGCTTCTTTTTCAGATTACGGATTTCCTTCGACTCCGTATTCAGCTTTCCCTGTCTTTTTAACAGCTGATTCAGAGCATCCTCCGTCTCTTTCAACGGAACAGAACCAGTCTTATTCAGCAGCTTGTACCACTTATTATCCAGGGTGAGTACGGGCAAATGTTTCCCAACAAGTGCACTTTTAAAAGCTTCCTGCCGGTTCCTCGCATTTTCTCCTGCGTTATCGTTGCCCATAATATCACTCCCTTTATGCCTTACTCTCTCGTAAGCTCACGAATTCGTGCTATCGCACTCTTCATCCCGCTTCGCAGCCGCTTGTTTTTCCCTGAGGCTCATTATTTTATATCTGAATTGTAACGGTTAATATTATACGAAAGTTTCATTAAACTGTCTGACAGATGTACATTCTCCACCTGTATTCCCTCCGGAACGTTCAGATCCACATGCGCAAAGTTCCAGATGGCGCGGATCCCGTTCGCCACCAGCTTGTCAGCCACTTCCACAGCGCTGGTCTTGGGAATCGTCAGCACGGCAATATCTATGTCATTCTCCCGGATAAAAGATTCCAGCTGCTCCATAGGCATAACCTTCACACCACGGACATCCTTCCCCACAAGCTCCGGATTCGCATCGAACATTCCTTTGAAGATAAATCCTCTGCGTTCAAAGTTCAAATAATTACCCAGGGCTCTGCCCAGGTTACCGGCTCCGATAATAACGAAATTGTGCTGCTTATCCAGTCCTAATATCTTACCGATCTCACGGTACAGATATTCTACATTATATCCGTATCCCTGCTGACCGAAACCACCGAAATTATTAAAATCCTGACGTATCTGGGATGCGGTCACTTTCATCAGTCCGGAAAGTTCCTGCGAAGAGATACGTTCTACACCTTCATCCTTAAGTTCCCCCAAATATCGAAAGTATCTGGGCAGTCTGCCGATCACAGCCTGTGAAATTCCTTTTGCTTCCAACTACTTTCACCTCCGATTATTTAAGTATACACCATATGTTAAAAACTTGTCAATGAATTGACAGGTTTTCTTCTTTTCGTTACAATAAAATTTAAAAAGTCCGTTCTGTGTGGGCTGGAAATAAAGGATACTTACTACCATGATATTATCTTGTCAGAATATTTCAAAAGCATTTGTGGAAAATCAAGTATTGAAAAATGTCTCTTTTCATATAGAGGATCATGAAAAAGCTGCCATTGTGGGCATCAACGGTGCCGGAAAAACAACGCTGCTCCGCATCATCGTAGGAGAAATGACTCCCGATGACGGACAGGTGGTTCTGGCGAAAGACAAGACACTTGGGTATCTCGCCCAAAACAGCACCGTGGACACCTCTCACACCATTTACGAGGAACTGTTATCCGTCAAGGCGGATCTGCTGCGCCTGGAAGAAAAGATCCGGGAATGCGAAAACAATATGAAGCATGCTGATGGGGATGCTCTGGAAGACCTGATGAAGCAGTACACCTCTCTCACCCACGCTTTCGAGACCGGCGGCGGCTATCTCTACCGCAGTGAGCTGGTCGGTGTTTTAAAGGGTCTTGGCTTTACCGAAGATGAATTCTCCAAGCCGGTTGCCACACTCTCCGGCGGTCAAAAGACCCGTGTGGCGTTAGGACGGCTTCTGTTACAGAATCCGGATCTGATCATCTTAGACGAGCCAACGAACCATCTGGATATGAACTCCATCGCCTGGTTAGAGACTTATCTGTTGAATTACAAGGGAGCCGTTCTCATCGTCTCCCACGACCGGTATTTCCTGGACCGGATTGCCGGGAAAGTCATCGAGATCGATCAATCCAAGGCTACGACCTTTATGGGGAATTACTCCGATTATGCCGTAAAAAAGGAACAGCTGCGCGTTGCTGCCTGGAATGCCTATATGAACCAGCAGCGTGAGATCAAGCATCAGGAAGAAGTCATTGAAAAATTAAAGTCCTTCAACCGGGAAAAGTCCATCAAGCGGGCGGAAAGCCGGGAGAAAATGCTGGACAAGATTGAGGTCATCGAAAAACCCTCCGAAGTCCGCACAGATATGAAGCTGACACTGATGCCCCGGATCTTAAGTGGCAATGATGTGCTGACTGTGGAGCATCTGTCCAAAAGCTTTGACTCCCATAAGCTTTTTACCGATGTCAATTTCGAGATCAAGCGCGGCGAGCATGTGGCGATCATCGGTGATAATGGCAGCGGCAAGACCACTTTGCTTAAGATCTTAAATGGTCTCGTTCCCGCCGATCAGGGCACCTTCCGCTTAGGTTCCAATGTAGAGATCGGCTATTACGATCAGGAGCATCATGTGCTCCACAGCGAGAAGACATTGTTTGAAGAGATCTCGGACGATTATCCCTACCTGAACAATACCCAGATCCGCAATGTACTGGCGGCTTTCCTCTTCACCGGTGAGGATGTGTTCAAGCGTATCAGTGATCTGAGTGGCGGTGAGCGCGGACGCGTGTCTCTCGCCAAGCTGGTACTCTCCAACGCGAACTTCCTCATCCTGGATGAGCCGACGAACCACTTAGATATCATGTCCAAGGAGATTCTGGAGGATGCCCTGAACGGTTACGAGGGAACCATATTGTATGTCTCCCACGACCGTTACTTCATCAACCGTACCGCCCACAGGATCCTGGATCTGACAGAGGGACAATTCGTAAGTTATGTTGGAAATTATGACTACTATCTGGAAAAGCACGACACCGTAATGGCTGCCATAGAAGCCAGTACTCCGCAGAGTGCGGATGCAGATAACACGGCTGCCACTAAGGCTGCAGAATCCGAAGTCAAATTGGACTGGAAAGCACAGAAGGAAGAACAGGCGAGACTCCGCAAGAAAGAAAACGACCTGAAAAAATGCGAGGAAAAGATTGCCGAACTGGAAGCCCGCATCTCCGAGATCGACACCGAAATGTCCGATCCCGCCATTGGCACCCAGGTGGCAAAGCTGCAGGAGCTGTCCAAAGAGCAGACTACCTGCCAGGAACAGTTGGAAAAATTATATGAACAGTGGGAAGAACTGGCAGAGTAAATAAATGTATTTTTAAGGAAAGGGCACAGCAACGATAAAGTCGTTGGCTATGCCCTTCCTTTGTTTAAACTACTACCTGTTCTTTCACTAACTGCAATATAACACAATATTACATCATTTTCTGGATAAAATAAAAAGAACCGGCTGACATTTTACTGTCTACCGATTCTTTCTATAATTTTGCTCTACAATTCTTTCTTTGATAGCGGCTTCAAATAATTCTTCTTTAATGTTCTTTCATCATTGAAAAAATATATTTCTGATTTTGACAACAAATGATTCTCCATCTTTAGTTCCGTCAACTTAAGTGTACATATCAAATCTGCAACTTGAAACAATCTATAATCAGCTGGAATTACCTTACGAAATTCAACGTTTTCCAATAATGCGTTAAAAACTGATGATAGAATTCTTGTTACCTCCACTTGTCCATTATCATAATATATCTTAACAGTATCATAATTGCAAAAGAAAGCATAATTATCACGAATAAATACAGCCAATTGCTTACTAAGCTTTCCGGTTGCTTCTATAGAATCCTCTATATGTTTCTTTTCTATGTATATTGACTTAAAGTTTATATTCAAACGACGTACAAAACTCATCATTTTCATAATAATTTTTTGTCGTTCTTTTAAATCATATCCTCGATATTCTTCTTCCGACCTTATCACCGGTCCAGAATGAACACTATGCTTTGGCCATCCAATATTACTAAGTTCATTCTCCAATATTTTCAAATCGTCGACAATGTTAACTGCCTGATCATGTAATACCATAGATATAATATAAAATGGTGCATGATAATCATAAACTCCAAAATCACCAGATTCATCTACAAAAATGCTTAATTCTTTCATTCATCCCCCGTATAATAAAAATGGCGGGTGTCTTACCCGCCGTTTGGTGGACCCGGGTCTTACGACCAGCCCATATATTTATTGTGCATATGCACAACAGATCTTCATCTGTATTAATAGTATATGCGATTATTTCAAAAAAATCAATTAATTACATACTATTTTTTTCTTTTTTCTTCATTTAAGAATCTTTCTGCTTTGTCATTGCCAGTGAGCACCTCTGAAATACAGCATTCGGGGCACCGAAATAATATGCTCTTGTTTTATTAAACAACCATAAATTTTACTGTTTTGCATACTTTTACTATCTTTTTAAATTCTGTGTTATCCATAAATTGTATATCCTTATGTGGGTGCATAATTAAGCAAAATTTTTCTTGGGACTTCCCGTCCCCTCACAGTAGCTTCCATTGGAAAGCGTTTGAAATCGTCAAAAGTCATACCATTTAAATTATAATGTTATTATTATCACAAAACTCTCGTACATCCTCTTCAAATAAACTATAATTAATTTTTTCCTTTTTCGAAACAGATTTTACAGCTTCTAATATATTATCTATAATTAGTCTTTTTTTATTGGCAGTATCAGCTTTAACATACTCCTCATAGTCAATTTGTAAACTTACTGATCTCGTCCTTTGCTTCATGATATTGTCCCTGCGGTGCACCAACTGACCGAGTGACCAGTACGCATCGTTCGGACAAGCATCCGGAAGCTTATCAAGCATGTTTAATGTTGCAAGTGCACTGGCTTCCGCATCATCACTGTCACTTTTGCGATACATGGCCCCCCGGTGCTTTGCCTGTCGATGTGAGATAGCGGTATTTACATCCTTTACAAAATACCCCTTATCAATCAGCCACACCGCTAAAGGTCTGCCGTAACCATAAGCATTCTCCAGACCATAGACTACTTCTTTTGCATCAGTATTGCATTTTTTAACCTTTGTTACCAGCTTAGGAAAATCGGCTGGTCTGTTTGGAAAAGTAATCTCTCCAAGCTTTTGATTGTAGCAGTCAATCATAACTGCTGTGTGGGTTTCTTTGTGTAAATCGATACCCACATAAATAAAATTTTCTTTAACCATAAAATCAACCCCAATCTCAATGTTTGGCAAAATAGTGGCAATCTCAACTGTTAAGCATCTTTCTCGGAATTACGCATCTTTTCAGCAACCAAGTGTGCAAGAGTGGTATAGCCTATCCACTTCTGGTCAGGCACAAAATATTCCGCAAAGGAACACCGCTGACTTTCATGGAGATGGATACATCCTGTAGAACACAGGACACGAAGCAGAAGAAATCTCCTTCGTGGTGTGTGATGTTAACTCTGAAAAAGAACAGTTGCAAGTCAAAATTTTTGTTTTTGAAAAATCGGAGGAAACTTTGGCGATGTGAAGACAGAATTGGCTTTATGCCATAGACCAAAAGCAGAGAAAAAACCGTAAATATGCACAAATTCATTTTTTAGACAGACAAATCAACTTTCTCTTGCCCCTGTGAGAGCCTGTGTTGCCCCTGTGTGCGATTTTAAGAGCGAAGTCGAGGAGTTACCCATGATAGACTTTTTAGGGCTTGTTGTGGAAATGTGAAAGAAGATACTTTTAGAAAATATAAGAAAAATATTAGGGTCGAAAATAGTGCAGGTTAAAGGGCTTATGCCGCCACAGACGGCATAAGCCGGGAAATACCCACCGGCAGAGCCGTTGGGTGAAATCTAGCTTGGCATAACTTTTTCTGCTGTTCAAAAATTTGTTATACCTTTGGATAATTTTGTCAGGATTGCCATGTAGCAGAAAAATCGAGAATGTTCCATGGCGGTTGTCGCCAATAAAACATTCCCGATTCTATGTTTTTGTTTAGGTATTACGAGAACTTTTCATCCCCCTTATACCCCCTGGTGCGTGCCATGGTAACATAGAGGCTTTGGAATCGTCAAGAAAAATGTTGCAAAATTGTTACATTTTATTCATCACATTTTAAACCATATTTTAATAAAGCCTCATAAAAATCCATTTGCATTCCCTGTAATGCTTCTTCCTCATGTGAATACAAAGTAACTTTGCTTTTGCATATTCCAGCATCTATTTCAAATCCCAGGAAATCTCCTGTTTCTAAATCGACAACTGGAAAAAAAGACTTCTCTATAACCCATTCTTTTAATACATTATCCTTGATGTAAAACATGCCATTGCAGTCACATGAATACACTACTATAAATCCAAAATATCCTCCTCCATATTGGCTTGCAAAATCTTTATAAGAGTCTGGCAGTATTATGTCGTAATATTTTTCGACATCTTCAATCTTTTCAATATCTACTTTGGCATCTGACTCCAAGGCAAATAATCTGGGTTTCTTTTCTGACATCTCCCTAACCTTGTTTTGAAAACTAATTCTGTCCATATTTTATCCTCTCTAGTCATATATCCAGTCTGGTAGTAATTCATCTGCTCCCTGTTCTCTTGCTCGATACCACCAATGTAATTGCCTGTCTTCCATTCTCATTTCAGGAGTTACGCCTTGGTTGTATGTATTTGGGTGTAGTGCTGGATTATTTCTGTGTTGTCCTGGTAGTACTTCATGCAGGGCACCTCCTGGCATCTGTCCACCATGATGAATATCGGGACTTCCTAAACCTCTAGGTGGATGTCCTAACAATGCTTGTTTCATATCATTTTCAGTCCAATCACCATCTATTCTTGCTGGAGTATCTCCTGCATCATATCCAAGTCCTGTAGTAACATCTGTTTTACTACCACTCTTGACATTAACGCATCAGCGTTAAAATGCTCTAAGTCGGCAAGGAAACTCCTTGCCGACTTGTTCTTTACTTCTAATGCTAACACTCAAGAAATTTTTTATAAAACTCTTCTTCCACATATGTTTCTGCAAAACATTGAACTATATCATATGAATAGCTCCCTCCTTTTGCATATGTAATATTCATAACATCTTCTGTAATCTTATCAAGAACATCATCGCTAACACAAATATTTCTTTGTGATAGTTTTTTTCTTACGATTTCTTTGCACCTTTTATAATCGTTAGCACTTGAAAAAAGCATAGTACCCTCCTCCTTTATCTTGACAAGTCCTTAAGACTATTAAGCTTAATTTTTTGATATGTTAGTGCCTGTGTTGCACCTCCAGGACCATACTTAGGAAAATCCTTAGTAAATTGGTTCTAACCAACTTGCTTGTCCCCACTTTCCGTTTGGTACTCTGATATCATCAATAATTTGCAATGTATCAAACGAACCACGAATAGATGCATCGTGTGGCACCTGAAGTCTGCCCGGAGTAGGTACATCAAATTTATCAAAAGTGATATATGTACCACTAGGATTCGCTGGTATCTCCATTGTATTTTTTAGCGATTCCATGTAACTTGCCTCCGCTGGCATATATCTATATCCAGTAGCAGGCACAATCTCTCCGTTAGGTTTAACATAAAAATCTGTCTTGACAGATGAAGTACCACTCTCTACCGCTTCGCAGGCAGTCCCCTTCCCTTTCAGCAGGGCCCCGCCTATCGTCATTAGTAGATAATTAAATGTACCAGCACCTATTTTTCTTCCAATCGCTGAATCATAGGTTCCATTCCAGGCATCCTGTAAGCCTGCTTTTGCTGCATCTATAGTCTGAGTCAGCGAAAAATCCTTTATAAACAATAGATATGATAAAGGATTATTAATTGAATTAACCCCTTTCGCTGATGTAATAATCATGCTCAACTGGTAGTCTGCCTTGCTTATGATCTGGGTATATTCAATTCCCTGTCCCACAAAACCCGCATAAAATCCTGCGGTTGCAGTCCTCTGCATCTCTTTACTGTCAGAATTTCCTTTTCCGTTTCCCTTATGACTATGATA
>DLZQ01000078.1:11829-15677 GCA_003447295.1 Lachnospiraceae bacterium | reverse complement strand
CTATTTTTGCATGGCTCGTAACTTTCAAGTTATCATAAAACCCCGGTGCATTCGCACCGGGGCTCACGTCACTTATTTTAATTTCCAGATGTCTCTGTTGTACTCTGCGATGGTTCTGTCAGAGGAGAAGAAGCCTGCCTTGGCGATGTTCACTAACATCATCTTCTTCCACTTCTGCTGATCCTCGTAATCAGCGAATGCCTGATCCTTTACCTTGATGTAGTCCTCTAAGTCAAGCAGGGTCATGAACCAGTCTTTGTTCAGCAGCTCGTTGTACAGGCGCTCCAGGTTCTCCTTTTTGCCGACCTTGAGTACTTCTTTGCTGACGATGAAGTCCACTGCTTCCTTGATCACAGGGCTCTTCTTGTAGTAGTCCTTAGAGACATAATCCGCCTTCTCGTAATGCTTGATAACAGTGTCACTGTCCTTACCGAAGATGTAGATATTGTCATCACCTACCAGCTCATGGATCTCTACGTTTGCACCGTCACTTGTACCAAGTGTTACTGCACCGTTTAACATGAACTTCATGTTACCGGTTCCGGATGCTTCCTTGGATGCCAGAGAGATCTGCTCGGAGATATCGCAGGCAGGGATCAGTTTCTCGGCATAGCTCACGTTGTAGTTCTCTACCATAACAAGCTTCATGTAAGGGCTGACTTCGGGATCGTTATTGATAATGTCGGACATTACCAGCAGGAGATGAATGATATCCTGAGCGATCACATACGCAGGTGCGGCCTTTGCACCGAAGATGAAGGTCAGCGGTGTAGAAGGCTTCTTGCCGCCCTTGATCTCCAGATATTTGTGAATGATATACAGTGCGTTCATCTGCTGACGCTTATACTCATGCAGACGCTTTACCTGAATATCGAAGATGGAATCGGGATTCAGCTCCACGCCTTCCTTCTCCTTGATATAGGATACCAGTTCGGTCTTCTTGGTCTTCTTGATATCATAGATGGCATCCAGTACCGCCTGATCGTCCTTATGTTCTAACAGCTTCTGTAATTCTTCGGCATCCTTCTTGTAACCGTCGCCGATGGTCTGGGTCAGGAACGCAGCCAGCTCATGGTTGCAGGACAGCAGCCATCTACGGAAGGTGATACCGTTGGTCTTGTTGTTGAACTTTTCAGGGTAAATCTTGTAAAAATGATTCAGTTCACTCTCTTTCAGAATCTCGGTATGGATCGCTGCCACACCGTTGACGCTGTAACCATAGTGGATGTCGATGTGTGCCATGTGCACTCTCTTGTCCTTGTCGATGATCTGAACTTTTTCGTCCTTATATTTCTTTGCCACGCGGTCACTCAGCTCCTTGATGATGGGAACCAACTGAGGAACTACCTTTTCAATATAAGCCAAAGGCCACTTTTCCAGAGCTTCTGCCAGGATGGTGTGATTGGTATACGCGCAGGTGCGGCTTACCACATCAATGGCTTCGTCCATGGTGAAGCCTTCCTCAGTGGTGAGGATACGGATCAGCTCAGGGATAACCATGGTAGGATGGGTATCGTTGATCTGGATTGCCACGTGCTCAGGCAGAGTATGCAGATCATAGCCTTTTTCCTTTACTTCCTTCAGGATCAGCTGGGCACCGTTGCATACCATGAAGTACTCCTGGTAGATACGTAACAGGTTACCGGCCTCATCGGAATCATCCGGATACAGGAACAGAGTCAGGTTCTTCTCGATGGATTCCTTATCGAAAGTGATGCCTTTCTTTACCAGGCTCTCATCCACGGTCTCAATATCAAATAAATGCAGCTTGTTCAGTCCGTTCTCATAACCTACCACGTCAATATCATACAATACGGAAGTCACCTTGCGGTCACCGAAAGCTACTTCAAACTTAGTGCCGGTGTTGTTCAGCCAGGAATCCTTCTGGATCCAGTCGTTCTTCTCAGCATTCTGCAGATGATCCTTGAATACCTGCTTGAACAGACCGAAGTGGTAGTTCAGACCGATACCGTCTCCGGGAAGTCCCAGAGTGGCGATGGAATCCAGGAAACATGCTGCCAGTCTTCCAAGTCCACCGTTACCAAGAGAAGGTTCCGGCTCTGCCTCTTCGATGTCAGCGATGTTCTTACCGTTTTTCTTAAGGATCTCACTCAGTTCCTCATAGATTCCTAAGTTGATCAGGTTGTTGGATAACAGCTTACCGATCAGGAACTCCATGGAAATGTAATATACTTTCTTGTCTCCGGTGATTGCGGGAGTCTCTGCCATCTTCTCTTTGGTCAGCTGCAGTACTCCGGTGTACAGCTGTGCATCGGTGCAGGCACCGATATTTTTTCCATACATTTTGCCGGTGATTTCGTTTAAAGTCTGCTCTAAATTCATTTCAAACTCCATTCTGCACGATAGTTTTATTTTTGTCAAAACGAATGTACCGTGCCACACTCATTTTTTATATCCTTTTTCTTTGTCTGGGTATTATACTTACTTTTTGGTATCTATACCCTTATCTCAGCTGATCTCTGGGTATTTCCTATTTTTTCCGCTCTCCATACCCTCGCAATGCTAAGATTTTGTGTATGTCTTTCTCTTACAATACACAGAATATCATAGGAAAACGTTTTCCGCAACCCTTTCTTTGATTTTCTTGGATTTTTGTGCAAAATAGCTTAACAGATAATGTCCTTATAGTACATTTTCACGATACTGTGGGGCATGACTACCTGATGTCCCTCGCCGCCGTTCATGAGCTGATGTACTTCTTCCACGGCCCTGCTGGAGATACTGTAGAAATCCTGTCTGATAGTATTCATCTGCTTACCGACATATCCCATCAGGGTGATGCCATCGAAACCACACACCGGACGGAAAATGTCCATATCGATCAGGGCGTTCATTGCACCGATTGCCATCAGGTCGGAGGCGCAGACTACCACGTCCTTATTTTTTGCATATTTCAATGCCACGTTTCTCGCTGTCAGTTCACTGAAATCTCCCTGTCTCACCATCATGGTCAGATCCAGATCCTTCACCAGACGTTTCATACCCTTTAATCTCTGTTCCGTGACATAGCCGTCTCTTCTGCCAGCGATATAAAGAACCCGCCTGCAGTTGTCGTCCAGCACCGTCTTTTTCGCCACATCGTACTGTGCCTGCTCCTGGTCGATACTGATAGATGTGGTCCTTGCATTGACGATCGGTGCATCCACGACCACGCAGGCGAACTGCTTCTCCCGAATCAGCTTCTGCAGTACCTTGTCCTCCTTGGACATGCCGTAGATCACCAGCCCTGAGATACTCTGTGAGAGAAAATATCTCGTAATCTCCTCCGCAGTCATTCCTACGATCATGGACGGGAAGATTGTCACGACTTCCACGTTCAGTTCTTTTGCCTTGTCCAGTGCTCCCACCAGAT
This sequence comes from Lachnospiraceae bacterium, assembly GCA_003447295.1. Taxonomy (GTDB): domain Bacteria; phylum Bacillota; class Clostridia; order Lachnospirales; family Lachnospiraceae; genus Acetatifactor; species Acetatifactor hominis. Next base: position 12,304 of record DLZQ01000078.1, on the reverse strand, counting down.
ACTGCATGAAGATCTGGTCGATAGCCTGGGTCTGTCTGTTAGGATCCAGCACCAGCGCGATTCTTCCGAACTGCTTGGAGGAAAGCGCCGCAGCAATGGAATTCGGAATATAATTCAGCTCCTTGATGGCGTCCTGTACCTTTTTCTTCGTCTCTTCACTGACATTCGGGTAGCCGTTTAAGACCTTGGATACTGTTGAAATTGCCACGCCGGCATGTTTTGCAACTTCTTTGATTGATACCATAAATCCCCCGTTCCGGCCGCAGATCCCTGCGCCCGTTTTTCTCTATTACCGCGACGGAATGCAGTCTTATTCCATTTGACGTTTACTCATATATTCTCTATACTATAATTTAATGATGATTTCGTCAATGTACAGCATTTACGAAATATGATGCTAATTTTTGGAAAAGGTTTTCCGTTTCAATATCTATCAGCTAATCAACAGATACAGGAAGGTAACAGATATTATGGC
>DLZQ01000078.1:0-11506 GCA_003447295.1 Lachnospiraceae bacterium | reverse complement strand
ACGCTGGCGCATGCGGAGATCACAGCGATCAACAAAGCCAGCAAGGTCATCGGCGACTGGCGGCTGGAAGAGTGCACGCTCTATGTAACTTTAGAACCATGTCAGATGTGCGCCGGTGCCATCGTCCAGGCCAGAATCCCGGAAGTTGTCATGGGCTGCATGAATCCCAAGGCCGGATGCGCCGGTTCGATCCTGAATATACTGGAAATGCCCCAGTTTAACCATCAGGTGAAGGTTACCCGGGGCATTTTGGAGGCAGATTGCAGTCAGATGCTGAAGACCTTTTTTGAAGAGCTCCGCATCCGGAACAAGCAGGAGAAAGCTGCAAGAAAAGCTTTAAGCGATCTCACGTAATTCTTCGTCCGTGTCTGCCTGATTCCTGATCCTATTTCCTTTGTGCAGATTCCACAATCCTCCGATCATTCTGCCCACCGCGTAAAGTCCCATAGGTGCATACAGAATCAGAAACACATAATAGGGGAATACATATCTGCACTGTGCTTCCCACAGGATACTGAACAAGAATCCACCTATTACGGAGATGAGTGGCAGCCACAACGCCGCCGGAAGCTCTTTTTTCTGATACCATGCTCCGAAGGACGCGATCACGATAAACGCACCTGCCAGATATACGATACTCTGATAATAGTTGGCGTATTTCCATACCATTTCGTGCAAGTTTCCATAATACAGACTATAAATTACAGTTGGCAGTTCCGTTCCTTCCGGGAAGGAATGTGTTGCCTTCAGACTGGAAAACAACGGTTCCAGCCATTGGTCTTCCAGTTTATTTTTGTAAAACTCCACCGTCATCGGCGGATTTTCCTTAAATTCCTGTATTCTTTCGCGGATATATTCTTTTCCGATCTGCGCAGAAGGCTCCGGCTGAAAATCATTGTCTTCAAACACGGACTGCTGATAACGATTATAGACGCCCGCCATGCCGTCTGTCTCCTGCATTCCCATAGCGATCCAGAGAATACTGGGGATACCGATGTCATTCGGATATCCGGAACGGTATTCATACATTACATCCACTGCTTTCACCGAAAGCGTAGCAGTCAATAATATGACTACTCCTGTCAGCAGGAATTTCCACTTCTTTTTCTTCAGACTCACAAGTAATGCATAAATTGCCACAGCGATGAGGACGATCCATGTATTTTTCCGGGCAAGCAGCGCCATAGCTGCTGCAAATGCCGCCAGTGCCAGATACCTCTTCTGCTCATAGTGTTCATAAGCGCTGACCGCCCAGAACAGGATCATGCAGAAGCTGACGCTTAAGATGTCTCCATAGATGTAAGGTAAATAGAGCAGAAACGGCATGCAGCCAAGCAGTATCGAACAATAAAGAATACGGAATACTGCCCGATCTGTGTTCAGTTTTAAGAAGCCATAACCTGCCAGAATTGCAAACAGCCACCAGATCACATGTGCAATCTTCGCTGAAGTATAGTTAAAGTTACCGAAAAAGGTGAACAGAATCTCATACAGTGCCCCCAGTCCTTTCTGCTGCTGGTACATTCCCACATAGCCACCGGGCCCCAGCATGACATAGTTGCCCTCTCTGGCATATGCTGCGAACGCTGCCACGCCGATCTGATCTCCTTCCGGAAAATAGGGATTCTTCAAGATATACAAAATTCCCAGTATAAATGCCGCCACAACGGTAAGTATCAGTACTCCCAGGCATATTTTCTCCTGCTGCATGCGCTTGGTTCTCGCAAGCATTCTGTCCAGTCCCCAGACCACTGCCACCGCCAGCAGAAATACAAGAATGTGCTTCCAGGCAGTATCTTTGACCAGAATATTCCGAATGCTGTAATCCACGGTTCCGTAATAGGAATAACGGCATGCCCAGTAACCTAGCAGTGCCATGACCGGAAGCGCACAGACCAGAAGTATTCCCAATAGCAGCTGATATATTTGTTCTCTTTTTCCTTTCATCGCTTTGTATCCTTTTCGAAGCGGTTATCTTCTACAAATTCACATAATTCCGATTGCCTATGTATACCGCCAGTTTTTCATTTTGATATTCCAACGTGGGGGCTTCGCCCTCCGGGAACTGCTGTTCAAAGGCTTCCTGCATATCTATCCGCACCACATAAGCGGTCCGCATGTCAGTGGGAAGTGTGGGGGGATACCATTTTGTACTGGTAAGCCACCAGTAACCTGCCAGGTTCCCCATAGAATAAGAATGTCCCATGGTAACTTCTCCGTCCGTGATCAGGCAGATTCTCTCCGCATCCCAGAATTCCGCATAGCCATATGAAATATCATTTTCTGTCAGGAAATCCGCCACTTCCCGGTATTCCTGCAGGTTATCCCGGGTCGTTACCGCTTCGTAATAAGTGTATTTCAGATTCAATACAGAGAAAGCCGCTACCGCTAGCAGGATTAAAGCAGCAAAAGCAGACTGTTTTCCGGTCAGATGTTCCACCAGGACCGCCACAATCACCGCAGCAGCAAACCATGTCATGAAAAAGTAATAGTGCGCTGCTTCTGCGGAAGTAATGCCGATAATAAATGCCGTAACCCCCACGGATGTCAGCAAGATTCCAACAGTCCGTTTCTCCCTGTCGGAGACATCGGACCTTTTACGGAAAATATACCAGATGCCGTATCCTAACAGGATGAGAAACGCCCACAATAGCAGCTGGATCAGGGAGTCAAAACTACCTACCTTCGCATTGCCCGCCAGACCGAAATTCTCCAAAATTGCCGCCGGTACAGTTATGAGCAGCTTCTCCACCGCCTCTTTTGGATTTAGCAGATATACTGCATAATCCCCTCTGCCGCCATACAGGCAGGATATCAAAAATGCGATGACAAGACTTCCGATATATCCCGTTGCCAGATAACGTCCACCGGGAAGCTTCTCCCGCAGATGTCCGGATTCCAGGAATAATGCTATCACCTCTGTTACAGCCAACGGCAGGATCACTACCTGAAGACAACGCTGTCCTCCGCAGTTTAACAATACAGCCACTACAAATAAAACCAGCCATGAAAGGAGTCCCTTTTTCGTGAGTTTGCGTTCTTCCCGTAATTTCATGTAAAATAAAATACTGAAAAATAAGAAAATCCCATGAAAGACATAATACTCGGCAAACAGAAACAATAACAACGTTACAAACGGCACCATCTGCCCTTCATTACACCATCCGTTCGCCGGCAGTGCGCACAATACAAGCAGTGCCGTGATCGCCGCCGGTCTTCCCAGTGACAGTTTTCTTAAAAAATAGTAAAAAGTGCCCAGAAACGCTGCTCCCAACAAGATGCAGGTAATTCCCACAGCAGTCTGCATGCTGCCTGTCATGCCGTAAAAGACAGACGCCACCGTGGGCATACCAATAATGCGGCGCTCCGTGCTGGAGATCCAGTCATCGGGAGCAATGTCCTTCTCTGTCCAGATTTCCCTCGCCAGCAACGCCTCTGCAGCAATATCCGAATCCACATGCTGCGCATATTTGTATAGGTTAAGATAACAGAATACCCCGAGATATATCAGTAGCAGTGCTCCTATGATCCATCCCAGCAGGGTCGTACCTTTTCGATCGTTCTTCATTGATTTTCTCCAACAACAGATGTTTTTTGTTTTCATAATAGCACGGTTCCACGCTTCCATCAAGGCAAAGAGACTTGACAAAAAGAGATTAACACGCTAAACTTAAAAAGCCGTATATGTCGGGTTGCCATGCAGTGGTGATGAAACTCGGTCTTACGCAATGGAAATCTACGAACCGTGTCAGGTTGGGAACAAAGCAGCACTAAGTAGAACCTTCCATGTGCCGTGAGGAAACTGGGTGGAGCTGCTGTGTGGTCCGGCGTATGCGGTTTTGATTTTTGTAATTGTTCAGAGCCATGCAAATCAAATCCGTATGTACATCGAATGCTTTCATTTGACATGATTTATATTCCAAATGGAGCGGTCTGAGTAGTTATAGGATTTATAGATATGATAGGAATAAAAGGAAGAGGTACAGATATGACTGCAGGAACTACTGCTTTTTTGAATAATAGCGCCGACACCTGGTTCCGTGACATCATGTCCGACTGCGTGCTTTGTCCACGTGCCTGCCATGTTAACCGTCTCGCCGGGCAGACCGGGTACTGTGGGCAGACCGCCGAGCTCATGGCAGCGAGAGCCTCCCTGCATTATTGGGAGGAGCCCTGTATTTCCGGTACTTCCGGCTCCGGAACCGTCTTTTTCTCCGGCTGCAATCTGCGCTGTGTGTTCTGTCAGAATCATAATATTGCCCTTGGAAAAGCAGGTCGCGTGATCACCCCCAAGCATCTGGTGGAGATTTTTCTGAATCTACAAGAGCAGGGCGCAAATAATATCAATCTGGTAACTCCCACCCATTTTCTGCCGCAGATTGCCATTGCTTTAGAACAGGCAAAATACCAGGGGCTTCATCTTCCCATTGTATACAATACCGGAAGTTACGAATCCGCGGATGCACTACGGCACTTAGAGGGGCTTGTGGATATCTATCTCCCAGATCTGAAATATTTATCTGCAGAATTATCCGCTGCTTATTCTCATGCTCCGGATTACTTTGAAATCGCTTGTGCTGCCATTGCGGAAATGTACCGCCAGGCAGGGGATCCCGTCATCGACCCGGATACTGGTCTGATGCAGCGGGGTATGATTGTGCGTCATCTCCTTCTTCCGGGACAGACGAAGGATTCTAAGAAGATCCTGCGCTATCTCCACGAGACCTACGGGGATCATATCTATATCAGCATCATGAATCAGTATACACCGCTGTCGCAGGTAGCAGGCATCGAAGCATTGAATCGCACCGTGACGCAGCAGGAATATGACCGTGTATTACGATTTGCCGAACGGATTGGCATTGAACGGGGATTTCGCCAGGAGGGATCTGCCGCCAGTGAAAGTTTCATTCCGGAATTTGATGAGCGGGGACTGTGATCCTCTCACAATTCCACCGAGATCAGATAATATCCGAAATCCCCGTCCCATGCCGGTTCCCTGGCACCTTCAAAGCTTTCAAAGCCGAACATTCCGGCGACCTGTTTTTCCCTCTCATAAAAATTTCCCGGAACTCCTATGTAATATTTTGCTTCACCAGAGCTCTCCTGCCGCATCAGCAATAAATGTCTGTAATTATAATAGCCATGCAGTAAAAAGCTGTTATGCGTCATCTGATAACAGCGCTCCCGCAGTACTACAAAATCTTCCGGCCCGACGGAGAGAAATTCCCTGGCATCCCGGAAGGGATGAATGTGTGGGTAGATGCTGCTTAACTGCTCCCATTTGGTGTCCTTCATATGGAGAGTGTGTTCCACCGCGGCAACGGATTCCTTGGCCGTTTGCGCTTGCCGTTTTCCTGTCTCCATGGGAATGGCTGCTTCCGCCGTTACCTCTGCTTTCTTCTCTATCTGCTTCGGTTCTTCGCTTTTCATCGCGTTTTCCGACTTTGGCACAGATTTCTTTTTGGTATCTCCGGTTCCTCCGAATTTCCCGGCAATGACACAATTTCGTTCCAACGGAATCCGTATTCCAATTATTGCCCCCCATTCTTTTTCATACGGAATCCTTTTTTTGCAGAAAGCTCTCCCCCGATTTGTCATCATTTCGCACAGTTGCTGTTCTCCGCTTTCCCGTTGCAAATACAGTGGTATCTCATTACCGGACACGCTTTCCTGTTCATTCAGCTGCACAGTCAAAATTTCTTCTTTACCCAGGCTTTCCAGTCTCGCATACCCCGCACTTCGGATCCTCTGCCCGTTTTCCTGTAATTCCAGATAACTGATCTGTTTCCGATATGACATAAAAATCCCCCCGCATAAAGTATTCTAATTATCTTTATGCAGGGGGTTGTCCTTAATATTCCTTCATATTAATATTTTCATTTCTCTTAGAAGAAAAGATACACTCCGGCTAAAGTTCCTACATAAAAAAGGATATTTGCGGGAATTGTAAATTTCCATGTGTCTTTAATAGTATATCCGCTGGCTCCGTAACACATAGCTGCTTCACCGGAAGAACAAGGCAATGCGCAGGCACATTTTACTGCCACGTCGATTGCAAGCACTGCGGGAACAGGATTTAAACCGGCTGCCAATGCTGTTGTAACTGCTACAGGAATCAGTGAATACATTGTTGCATTGTTACTCATAAAGTTTGTAACTACAACTGCAATACCACTAAAGATAGCAACAAGGCTAAATTGTGTCATATTTCCACCGAACAAGGAAATAATAGCATGTCCTATAATTTCACCGGCACCTGTGGAAGAGAGCGCACTGGTCAATGTAAAGATACCTGCCAGCATGAAAATCAGGTCCACTGTAATTCCCTTTTTTACATCCTCAACGGTAATAACCTTTGTAAATACCAAAAATACTGCGCATACTGCAGGTCCAATATAAAGAAGGTTTCCTGTAAACTGATTAAAGATCATCAGTAATAGCATAACTACGAACGTAACATAGGTAATAATTTCATTCCGTTTCGACATTTTGGGTTGTTCTTTATTCCTATCCTCATTTGTTTCTACCGCAATCGTATCCAGTTTCTTATGAGGCAGTAATTTATAACAGAAAATTGTATATATTGCCAATAAAATGCCGGGAACCAGGCCCGCAAGCATTGGGTCAAACATTCCAATACTATACTGTTCTCCTGCCGACTCCAGGAATCCGTCTAAAATCGCGAACTGCCCTGCACCGATTCCAAAAGGAATTCTGCCGTTCCACAAAGTTGTCAATGCTGCTGCCGGCAGAATAACTCTTGCTGCATTCACTTCGCCTTCATCATTTAAATTACGTGCCATCATAATAATGATTGCAAGTAATGCAGGTCCCGGCATAAACGTTGCCAAAACAATAATTGCGATCACAAAGAGCAGCATCAATTTGATTCCAGATTTACCATCCTGCATTTTCATGAGGTTTTTCTGCAATCTACCGATAAAACTCGTCCTAGCCAAAGCATTCGTTACTACAAACGCACCGGCTAACATAACTACGAAAGGGTTACAGAATCCTGAAAATGCGGTCGGTACATCCAATACTCCCACAACTCCCAGAATAATACAGCATGTCATGGTAATCAGACCAAATGGCCATTTATTAGCCACAAATGCTGCTATCATCAATATTAATACGGCTATTACAATATATGCATCCATCTTTTTTCCTCCCGATTATAATCCTGCTACACGCCCTGCTGATTGCAACGGCAGCCATTCATGAATTGCTTTACGAATCTGTGGATCCCAAAAATCAAAATTATGTATTCCTTCTCCTGTAGAAAATACATGTTCATATCCTATCTTTTCCAGATACTCATGATACTTACAATTTCCCTCGTAGAGGAAATCTCCGGTTCCCACTGCCAGGTAAAGTTTTGTTCTGACTTTTTCACTCTTCATAGCTTTATCCGCAAGATCATACAAGTCATCTGCACTTCCCTGTCCGTGTTCACTGTTTACAAATGCATGCGACCATACCGTAAACTCTTCTTTATCTATCCAATTTTCTATAGGATCCGTTACTGCCGACAATCCAATTGTATACCCATAAATTTCCGGGTGCGCCAGTCCCAATCTTACTGCACCGGTTCCTCCCATGGATAAGCCACCTATAAAAGTGTCTTCTCGCTTTTTCGATACCGGAAACATCCACTGAATTACTTGTGGAAGTTCCTGTGTGATATAAGTTTCATAGTCCTTCCCAGCATCTGTATCCCGGTAGAATGAATTTTCGCCGTATGGCATAACCACTGCTAGATTATGATTACGGGCATAATCTTCAATTCTGGTAAATCTCTGCCAGTCTCCTTCATCCCCAAAGGTTCCATGGAGCAGATAAAGTACCGGAAAATCTTTATGTGTCTCATAATACGTTGTAAAATCATGTTTCCTCTTGGTTGCTCCGTTTTGGTCCGGTAGCAATGACGGTAAAAACACATTAACATTGGTTCTTGTCTTCAATGCTGCCGAATAAATTTTTAATTGAATTGATGCCATAAAAATACCTTCCCTTCTTTTGTTTTATTATTCCATGTATGCACCTTTCATAGGAGATACCGCATGTTCCGTATATTGCTTCATAATACCTTTGGTATATTTTGCAGACTTTGGTCTCCAGTTTTCTTTTCTTTTTTTCAAAATATGTTCGATTTCCTCTGCGCTTCTTTTCTCTCCCTGAATTCCAACAATTTCTATTTTTCTTTGTTCGATGCTGATGTGAATGAGGTCTCCATCCTCCACAAGCGCAATTGGTCCACCCACCGCAGCCTCCGGACTGACATGCCCTATTACAGGTCCTCTGGAAGCACCCGAGAAACGTCCATCTGTAATCAGTGCAATGCTGGAAGCCAACTCCGGATCAGAGCAAATGGCCTCTCCTGTATAAAACATTTCAGGCATTCCACTTCCTTTGGGTCCCTCATAACGAATAAACACTGCTTCTCCCGGATGAACTTTACCTTTCAGAACTGCATTAATACATTCTTCTTCACTGTCAAAGGGTCTCGCCAAAAGCGTTGCTTCAAACATTTCCTTAGGACACGCTGTATGTTTGATCACGCATCCTTCCGGCGCCAGATTTCCATGTAAAATTGCAATACTTCCGTTCACTCCTTTGGCATGGTTAAAATCATGAATGATCTCCGTTCTTTCGATTTTTCTTCCTAGCAGCTTTGCATGTTGCTGTAATAATTCCTCGCAATGCTCATAGAAACCACTTTGTTTTAACTCTTCCAGATTTTCGCCAAGCGTTTTTCCTGTCACAGTCATTACATCCAGATGCAGCATTTCCTTAATCTCTTCCATAACTCGAGGCACTCCGCCCGCATAATAGAAATACTGTGCAGGCCAGTCGCCGGAAGGTCGAATATTCAGTAAATAATGGGCATTTCTATGCATTCTGTCAAAAGTTTCCGCATCGATTGTATAGCCGAATTCATGTGCAATTGCAGGAAGATGCATGGTTGCATTTGTGGATCCGCTGATGGCTGCATGTACCATTATTGCATTTTCGAAGCTCTTCCTTGTTACAATATTTTCTGCTGTGATTCCTTGCCTGATAAGTTCCATAAGCTGTTTTCCGGCATCATATGCCGCCTGTTGCAATTCCGGCGCTGTCGCCGGCATCAATGCCGTACCCGGCAGCATCAATCCTAAAGCCTCAGCCATTATCTGCATTGTAGATGCTGTTCCCATGAAAGAGCATGCTCCACAGCTTGGACATGCATGCTGCTTATAATAGTCCAACTGTTCCTTCGGTATTTCTCCCCGTTTCTCCTGTGCGTCAAATTTTCCGATCTGCTCTAATGTTAATAGCTCATTTATGGCACATGCAGGATCTTTTTCTACATATTTATCTGGGATATGATGTGCCTCCATAACACCACCTGTTACAACGATTGAACTCATCGTCTTTAATCTTCCGACTGCCATCAGCATAGCTGGCATTGATTTGTCACAACTGGCTATATACATCCCACCATCAAAGCCACTGGCATTACCATGCACTTCTATCATGTTCGTCATCATATCACGATGTGCCAATGAAAAATTTATTCCATCATGTCCCTGTGCTATACCATCACAAATATCTGTTACAAAGTACCTTGCCGCTTTTCCGCCGTTGTCATTAACTGCCTGTACTCCTTTATCCACCAGTTTATTCAGGTGTACACTTCCAGGGTGGCTGTCCCCAAAAGAACTCTCTACCAGAATTTGAGGTTTCCCAAGATCTTCTGCACTCCATCCCATTCCCATTCTAAGAGGATCATTTTCCGGAGCAAGTGCTCTCACTTTCTGACTGTGTAATTCCATCTCTGTTCTCCTTCCTTACATCAAGTTGTCACACAGCTTTTATGGTTTTAGTATAAATCCCAAAAGCCATCCTATCAAGTTGTTACAAATACGTTCTACTTTTTGACGATTTTTTCTATTTTATTCATGATTTTGTTCTTTATTTTTGAATATTTTATCCAAAAAATTGTTGTGACTAACTGTTTCCTATATTTTCTTTCAAAAGTTGTCTGACTAATTTTAATCATAAAAAAAGAACACAGTATCAATTACCGTGTTCCTTTGCTTTGATTTCTTTGATAAGATTTCGATTATACGCTATATGCATAGTCATTGCAGTCCGTGCTCCGATAGGGTCGTGTTCTGCAATAGCATCCGTAATTGCTCTGTGAGTTGTAATAGTTTCTTCTGTAAGCTGCTTATGCGTTACATTTACAAACATAAGAACTGCTGTTTCGATAATAGAAATCAATTGTTCTACAACCTTGTTTTTACTGCATCTTGCAATATACGTATGGAAATCTATGTCCTCATGGATGTATGGTTCTCCCCGCCGGATCTTTTCCTCTACGAGATTGCATTTCGTAATAAGTCTGCTAACTTCCTCTGGTGTAGCACTATATGCTGCCAGTTCCGCAATACCTGGTTCCAGAATAAGTCTCAGGTCTACCAGATCCATTGCCAGTGAAACTTTATCTTCTATGTCACGCAGATTGAGCGGATCCAAATCTTTTGGCATTATCTCTCTGACATAAGTTCCTGATCCCCGTTTTGTTTCCAGTACTCCACGGGATACTAGAATTTTAACAGCCTCCCGGACGGTACTCCTACCCACACCAAACATATTTGCCATCTCAAATTCATTCGGCAGGCGTTCACCTGGGGATACCCCCCGCTGTGTCACGTACTCATATATTTGTTCTTCAATTTGTTCCGCAAGCAGGGTGTTCCGAATTCCTGTGAGTTCATTCATATCGCACTATCTCTTAATATTCCTGGTTATCCAGATATTTCATGTAATTAACGACCATCAATGCGATCTTGAAGGTCAATGCATCATCAAAGCTGCGCAGGTCCAGTCCGGTGCTCTTCTGGATCTTCTCAATACGATACACCAGTGTATTGCGGTGTACGAACAGCTGTCTGGAAGTCTCCGACACATTCAGATTGTTCTCAAAGAACTTGTTCAATGTATTCAATGTCTCTTCGTCCAGATCGTAAGGTACATTGTCACCGAAAATCTCTTCGATGAAGATCTTGCACAGATTCACCGGCAGCTGATAGATCAGCCGTCCGATGCCCAGCGTGCTGTACGCAACTACTTTCTTCTCTGCATAGAAGATCTTGCCTACATCCAGTGCCATCTTAGCTTCCTTGTAAGATTTGGAGACATCCTTCAGTTCCTGTACCACAGTACCGTAAGCCACCTTAACATCCAGCAGAGCTTCCGCATTCATCATTGCTACGATAGTCTCTGCCAGTTCGTGCAATGCCTGCGGCGTTGTAGTATTCTCTACCGACTTGATCAGGATCAAGCTGGATTCGTCTACCGCAGTCACATAATCTCCCGCCTGAGGAGAGAACATGCTCTTAAGCACTTCCGATACAATACCATCCTTCTCATCCTTGGTCTCAATGAGGTATACCGCTCTCGGGCAGCTGACTTCCACATGAAGCTTCTTCGCTCTGTTGTAAATATCTACCAACAA